>NZ_JBZQJF010000255.1:0-24734 GCF_059905295.1 Mangrovibacterium sp. | reverse complement strand
TCGAAAACCAGGTTGACCTGATCGGCATCAATACCTTCCATATCCGTCATCTCAAATTCATAATCTTCATAGGCCGACAATGAAATATTACTGGTAAAATAGAACGTGTTATCGTCACCGTTTTTAAAAAGCTTCACGGTAACATTTCCAATGTCGGTAGTCGAATTTAAAATACAGTGGAAGTCGTAGGTATTTGCTGCAGAGGTCGGAATATCAGTATTGAAAAAACATTGTGCCTGCCACTGGTCAGTTGTAGCAGTAGGTAAGCTGAATGTATATGAGTTCCCATCCGCAGTCATTACAGGATCAGCGATCGGTGACCATCCCGGTGCATAGTAATAGGTATTCGTAAATGTCGCTGTATTCCATAAGTTACAAGCCGAAGCTTCATTCCAACTAATTGCACCGGAACTGTCACAGGAAGACTCCTTCAGAATTACACTGCTGACAGTTACCTCCGTATTTGCCGGGTTTCCTCCAAAGTCGAGTACCAGATTAACCTGATCGGCATCAATACCGTCCATCTCCGTCATTTCAAATTCATAATCTTCATAGGCGGTCAATGAGATATTTTTGGTAAAGAAGAAGGTATTATCATCGCCGTTTTTAAAAAGCTTCACGGTAACATTACCAATATCGGTAGTCGAATTTAAAATACAGTGGAAGTCGTATGTATTGGCGGAAGAGGTTGCCATATCCGTATTGAAAAAACACTGGGCCTGCCACTGCTCGCTTGTAGCTGTTGGCAAACTGAACGTATATGAATTTCCATCTGCAGTCATAACAGGATCAGCTATTGGCGACCATCCCGGTGCATAGTAATAGCTGTTCGTAAACGAAGCCGTTTTCCATAGGTTACAATCCGAATTTTCATCCCAAACAACAGAAGTGCCACCGTTGTCAATAACGGTGCCGTCATCGCAACTGTTTTCCTTCAATACGACATCGCTAACAGTAACTTCTGTTCCTTCCGGATTACCACCAAAATCCACTACCAGACTTACATTGTCGATATCCAAGCCTGTCATGTTCGTATGAATAACGTAAGTGTCTTCATACGCCTTCAAACTTACATTGTCAACGAAATAGAACGTATTATCATCACCTTCTGCGAACAACTTAACCGTAACATTACCAATATCCGTGGTTGAATTTAATTTACAGGAGAAGTCGTAGTTCGTGACTGAATTGGTTGCCATATCCGTATGAAAGAAACACTGCGCCTGCCATTGGTCGCTTGTAGCTGAAGGAAGGCTGAATGTATATGAATTTCCATTCTGAGTCATTACCGGATCTGCAATCTGTGACCATCCCGGAGCATAATAATAGCTGTTCGTAAATGTAGCCGTTTTCCACATGTTACAATCGCTGTCGGGGTCATAGCCCTGACGATCTGCATCGACACTGGATTTGCTTACAAGTATGAAGTGCCAGGCAAGAGTCCCGTTATCAGCAATCAGTTCCATCTTATCAGATGTTAAGCTAACAATCTGAAATTTTGGATTTTCATACGAATCATCGTAAGGAATGTACGGGAACAAAGTGTTTGCCGGAAGTGTCAGAAATACATTATCCCCTTCTACTTCAAAACCATAACTTGTGGTTTGTTTCTCAACAGGAACCGTATAATCAGAACCTGTGGTGTTATAGTCGCTGAACAAGCTGCAATCAGAATTCAGAAGAACCGTTCCGCCATCGCCGGGATCGTAAGTATACATGCTGTCGGTTGAAAATGTAATGACATCATCATAAATTCCTAAGGCTTTTTTCTCATTAGCCGCAGCGCTATACAGGTTTGTGCCATCAGTTCCCGAATCGCCATAGGAAATATGCCCTGCCAGGTCACTGGCAATAACCCATTCTTTTGTGGAATCCCCGGCCATTCGTTTGATAAAACTTGTAAAGTCAACGAGGGTATTATTGATCGTGAAAGACTGGGTTACAGACCCATCACTGATTCCGTTGGCATTTCCCAACTTCATCTCAACCTGGTAGGTCCCATATTTCGAATAGATCTTTGATAGTCCGTTTACGGTTGAATAGGTTTCTCCATCGAAAATCCAAATGGGATAGGATCCCGGGTTGTCAACAGAAAAGGTGACCTGGTTTATGCTTTGATCAACCGATATCGTGGCATTAATATCTGCTGCTGCAGGAATGTCACCCTCCGAGGGAGTCGTCCAATCTTCGGGGGAACAGGCTGTAATGGCCAATAGCACAAACAGCGTATGCAATATATTGATAAAATACTTTTTCATCGTACTAAGTTTTTTGGTTTTAATGCTAATTAGTAGGCTGTGTATTGTTCTAATTTACCATCAGAGGCACTAATTTCAGTATCAGGAATAGGAAGATACTTTTTGTTGGTGTTCCAGCTAACTGTGCGATATTCACTTGCTGTAAGTGTTGATTCGGCTTTTCCACTGCGAATAAGATCCCAGTAACGTTTTCCTTCACCTACAAATTCAAGATGACGTTCTTCGATTATATTATCGATTGAAACAGTAACAGAACCCGCATCCAGACCGGCACGGGTGCGAACTTCATCGAGATACCCTTGTGCTTCGGAAGTGCTCCCTCCGGTTTGAATAAGCAATTCAGCTGCATTGAGTAAGGTCTCAGAATACCGGTAAATGCGAAGGTCGTTACCATAGTTTAATTGTGCATCGGCAATTTGTCCGTCGTTATAACCGCTACGAGCACAATATTTTTTTAGCCAGAAACCAGTATCTTCATAACGTTTGGTGTAGCTGTACTCACGAGCGTCAAGGATTGTTGCGTCGCGACGAGTATCGCTTTCTTCGTACATATCGTAGGTTGATTCGCGAACAGGTCCAAATCCCCATCCCTGGTTAAAACCATCCGTTCCATCAACCAACCCGTAAGGACTAATTAACTGAGGAAGAACCGTGCCACCTGCATAATAAGGATTACTCCAACTGCGACTGGCTCCGTCGTTAAAATAGTTGATGGCGAAAATACACTCATCGTTCCACTCTCCGTCTTCTGTCCAAACATCGCTAAAGTCAGTTGTTAGCCCATAATCTTCACTGCTAATGATCTGTTTCATATAAGTGAGAGCCTGACTGTAACGGCTTGCATCATTTTGGTACATAACGACATCAGCATAAATCATATATGCCGTAGCAAGTGTTATGCGACCGTCCAGCGAAGTATCCGTTTGTTTCATTGGCAGTCCTCCGTTGTCTATTGCATCTTCGAGGTCTGCAATAATTCCTTCGTAAACATCATCGGCAGGGCTTTTGCCGCTGGTATAAGGATCTGACAGATTTGTGGTGTAATAAGGAACTGCTCCCCAGAATTTCCATAACAAGGAATAATAAAATGCTCTCAATACTTTGGCTTCTGCTTCATATAAATTCTTAGTGGCATCATCGATGTCGGTCACGCCCGGCATATAATACATCACGTTGTTGCAGCGATGAATACCTTTATAACTTGAGGTCCAAATACCTGACATGACCTTAATCGGCGTTACACTGTAATTGGCCTGAAGGTGCCACGATTCGTTATCGGTAGCGCTCGAACCGCCTGACCAGATATCATCAGCCATCACATCCGACATGATATTAATCGGGTTGTATTCTCCCTGCCCCCAGTCGAACCAATCCAATGGGCTATAAGCCGCAACAAGCGCTTCATAAATACGATCTTGTGTATTGTAGTAATCATCAATAGTCAGTTTTGTAGGACTGTCCAGCTCCAGAAAGTCATTGTTGCAGGCACTCAAGCCAAATATCAATGACAAACTTGTTATGATTAAATATTTTTTCATGATACTTCAGTTTAGCAGGTTAGAAATTGATGTTAAATCCAAAGGTGTAGGTTCTTGATTGCGGGTAGAGACCACGATCAATACCCAGACCATAAGTTGAAGAAGAGCCACTGGAGATTTCCGGATCAAAACCTGAATATTTAGTGAATGTTAGCAGGTTTTCGGCTGAAACATAAATCCTCAAACTTGAGATAAAAGCCTTACGTGTAAAATTTTCTGGCAAGGTATACCCGAGCTGAAGGTTCTTCAACCGCATATAAGAACCATCAGTTACATATAAGTCGGATGAAACTCCCCAGTTTGTCTGGTCGTTGTAGGCAAAGCGTGGATATTTATCGGATGTACCTTCTCCAGTCCAGCGGTTAAGCATGAAACTTGGTAAGTTGGTTGAATTAATATCTACACGGCGAGTAGCATCATAGATATCATTACCAACAGTCCCTTGAATCATCATGCTGAGATCGAAGTTTTTATAGTTCGCGCTAAACGAAAATCCATAAATCCAGTCTGGTGTTCCTTTCCCAATCTTTGTTTCGTCGTTACTGTCAATCGAACCACTTCCATCAACATCAACCCAGCGAACATCTCCGGGAACTGCATCAGGTTGTATTAAATCGCCATCAGCATTCACATAAGCATTGATTTCTGACTGATTCTGGAAAATCCCATCGGATTTATATCCGTAGAAATAAGGGAATTCTTTACCATTCTCTGCATAAGAAACGTATCCAAGTCCCTGAACGTTGTCCCATCCCTGGTAGCCGTTTTCATTCCCCAGGTCGATGAGCTTATTTTTCACATATGATGCGTTTGCATTAACCCGGAAAGACCAATCTCTGACCTTAAATCGATAACCTAATTCGAACTCAACTCCCCGGTTTTCCATTTTTCCAACGTTCCCGGTAGGAGCATTGTCTCCGTTATACGAAGGGATCGGCATTGTAATCAGCATCCCATTGGTACGTTTCAGGTAATAGTCTGCACTGAATGTCAATGAGTTCTTAAAGAATCCGAAATCAACACCTGCATCGGTCTGTTCCGATTCTTCCCAGCGAAGGTCCGCATTCGGAATCACATTCGAGGTAACACCGCTAACAGCACCTTGAGAACTGCCACTTCCAAATACATAATTATTTCCTGTAGCTGTAAGTGCAATATATCCAAAGTGTCCAATGTTTTCATTACCATTCCTACCCCATGAAAAACGGAGCTTCGTATTTGTTAACCATTCCGGTCGTTCTTCCATAAAGGCTTCATTGGTCATATTCCAACCCAACGAGAATGAGGGGAATGTCCCATAGCGGTGATTTGCTCCGAAATTGGAAGATCCATCACGACGAACTGTTACCTGGGCCATGTACCGCTCAGCGTAGTTATAGCTAATTCGTCCAAAAACAGAACTTAATGAATGTGGATCCCATTCTCCGCCTGACGCCGACATTTTTCCGTCGGCCTGTAGTCCGGTGGCGAAGTCAATGTTAGCCTTGGCTGCATCTTCTTCCATTAAATCCTGACGAGAAGCCCCGAGACTTCTGCCCGTGCTCTTTTGGGCACTCTGCCCTAACACAATGTTAAAGCTATGGTCATTTATTTTGAAGTCATACAACAAGGTGTTTTCAACCTGCCAAACAAGGCTCTTATTCATGGAGGAGTAAACCGACGAATAAGTGGCGTTGTTGTTGTTATTCAAATAATACTTTTTTGTCCAGCCATCTTGTCCATACCAGTTTTGTTCGATCCCCAAAGCTGTTTTAAACTTCAATGTTTTCCACAGCGAAAGTTCTGCATAGGTGCTGCTAATCATTTTATCCGTCCAGTTTTTAGCTCCCGGCAAGGATAGTTGAGCGATTGGATTGGTAATTTCATTATAATCAGCACCGGCGATGGTATACAATTTCCCGTTTTCATCGGTTACAGGAGTAAAGGCGCTGTTACCTTCATAATAAGCATAAGCGGCATCTTCTGCGTCCTGCGTTGGATAATAAACACCTAAAATTGGTGACAAAGTTACAGCTGAACCCAAAATTGAACCAAACTCGGAGTTGGCTGTAATATTCCGCTCATTAAGATGTGAATAGTTAGCATTCACACCAACCTTCAGTTTGTTGAGCCATGTGCGATCTTTTGTATTATCAAATACCGTATAATTTGTATTGCTTCGTACACTCAGGCGCTCATAATTTGAACGATCCCAATCACCTCCGATAATACCATCTTGTTTTAGGTAGCCAACCGATACGTAATAGTCAATCTTATCGCTGGCACCGCTGATACTGAGTTGATGGTTTTGTTGCGGAGCATTATTATAAAAAACTTCGTCCTGCCAATTGGTTCCTTTTCCATATGAATAAGGATCATTATACAGGATACTGCTACCTGAGTTCAACGAGCCTTCGTTCATCATAATCGCATATTCCGTAGCATTGAGTACATCACGCTGCCGCCATGGATTTTGAAGACTGTAGGAAAAATCGTAGGAAACTTTTGTTTTGCCGGATTTACCGCTTTTGGTCGTTACTAGAATAACTCCGTTAGCTGCACGTGCACCATAAACTGCACCGGACGCAGCATCTTTCAGTACCTCGATTGACTGAATATCGTTTGGATTTAAATAGCCAATACCATCATCAACCGGCATTCCGTCCACAATATATAGAGGACTGGAATTATTGATTGTTCCTGTACCACGAACACGGATGGTAGATCCGGCACCCGGTTGTCCCGAGACTGAAGTAACGCTAACCCCGGCTGCCAATCCTTTCAAAGCATCGTCAACACGAACCGGGCTAACCTTCGTCAAATCATCTGCCGAGACTTGGGCAATTGAAGCAGTAACGACGCTTTTCTTCTGAACACCGTATCCTACAACAACAACTTCATCTACAGCTTTTAAATCTTCCTGCAATACAATTTTAAGATCCCCGACAGGCGATTTCACCCTTTCGGTTTTATATCCGATAAAAGAAATAATCAGAGTAGCGTCTGGTTTGACTGCTAGGTTAAATTTTCCGTTTACATCAGTAACAGTTCCGTTATTCATGCCTTCCACGACTATTGTTGCTCCAATAATCGGTTCGTTGGAAACGTCAGTAACGGTTCCTGTTATCTCTACTTTTTGAGCAAATGCAATTGCAGATACTGTCATCAGTATAATGAGCAATGCGCACCTTACAAAGTAATTAGAATAAAAGACTGTGAATTTTTTCATGTTTATTCTGTTTTGATTAGTTAAAATGGTACTACTTTAAAATGAACTTAGCAGGAATGCCGGACTGACTGTCTGTAGCAATCCATGCATCAAATTCTCCTGGCTCAGCATATTTTTTTAGGTTTTGGTGTGTAAAAGCAAGATCAGATGGAGAGATCTTAAATGACACTGTTTTGGTCTCCCCTTGTTTAAAAAATAGTTTTTGGAACCCTTTCAGCTCTTTGACCGGCCGGACAACAGAACCAAATTTGTCCCTGACATATAATTGCACGACTTCCTTACCATCGTAATTACCAGTATTGGTTACATCACAAGAGATGGTCAGGCTGTCGTTCATTGAAAGTGTATCCGCTGAAAGTTTGACATCTCCGTATTTAAATGTTGTATAACTTTTCCCGAAACCAAATGGGAATAGAGGCCCATCTCCTGCATCGAGGAAATAACTTGTAAACCCTAAAGAAGTCTGCTTGGCACCAACCGGTATTTCATCAATATAAGTCATGTTTTCAGCAGGACGGCCCGTGTTGGGATGGGCATAATAAACAGGCACCTGACCAACCATTTTAGGGAAACTTATGGGTAATTTCCCACTTGGAACCGCTTTCCCAAAAAGCAAGTCAGCCAAAGCAGGTCCGGCCATTGTTCCTCCATGAAAGGTATAAAGTGTTGCATTGGCCAATTGTACTTCAGAGCCGATGGTAAGTGGACGGCCTGCCATTACGATCATCACTACCGGCTTACCGGTCTTTTTCAACTTAGCAAGCATGGTGCTTTGTGAACCCGGTAAAGAGATATCAGCTCTACACCGTGCTTCACCACTAAGGACAGCTTCTTCTCCTGCAAAAAACAGGATGACATCTGCACTCTTTGCAGCTTCTACAGCCTTCATCATTTCGTCACTGTCGGTATCGCGACTAAATGACAAACCAGCTTCGTAGGTTACTTCTATATCTTTTCCGCACAACTCCCGAATAGCTGTTAACGGAGTAATACTATGCTCGGGCTCGGCGTCAAAACACCAAGTACCCACTTGGTCGGCACCACTGTTCGCCAATGGGCCAACAATAGCAACGCTTTTTAAATTGTGTAATGGTAGAGTTCCATCGTTTTTCAGAAGAACAGCTCCTTCAGTTGCTGCCTCTTTGGCTTGTTGCAAAGAATTAGGAAGGTAAAACTGAGAATTATCGGAAATTTCCACATAGGGATGGTCAAATAATCCCAAACGGTATTTCAACCGCAATATACGACGTACGGCCTCATCAATATCTGCCAACTTAACATCGCCCTTCATTAAAGCTTCTTCCAAATACTGGTCGTAGGCATGACTCTCCATATCCATATCAACACCAGCATTCATGGCCTGCACACAAGCCTGGTAAAGATCCTTGCTGAAACCCCAAGTAATCATCTGCTGAATGGAAGCCCAATCACTGTCCAGCACCCCATCATAGCCCCATTGATCGCGCAAGATATCTGTCAATAGGTGACGATTGCCTGATGACGGTATCCCGTCAATATCATTAAACGAGCACATAAATGTGGCGCAACCATTCTTAGCTGCAGCTTTAAAAGGAGGCAAAACCACATCATGCAATGCTCTTTCGGTAATCTGGGTCGTATTGTAATCCTTCCCACTCTCCGTAAAACCATACGCAGCAAAATGCTTGGCACACGCAGCAACAGAAGTTACATCTGCAAGGTTCTCTCCCTGAAATCCTTTAATCATTGCAGAACTCATTGCTGTTGTCAGATAGGGATCTTCTCCACAGGATTCGGCAATCCGGCCCCAACGGGGATCACGAGTAACGTCCATCATTGGAGCAAACGTCCATCGGATACCTACTGACGAAGCTTCGAGTGCTGCAACGCGGGCACCATTCTCAGCAATCTGTGGATCCCACGATGCTGCCTGACCGAGTGGAATAGGGAAAATGGTCTTAAATCCATGAATTACATCGCGAGCAAAAATAATTGGGATATGCAGCCGACTTTTTTCTACGGCTACTTTCTGAATCGCATTAATTGTCTTTGCATCTAACTCATTCAAAATACAACCGACATTTCCCTTTTCGACTTTGGAGGCAATATTACTGTCAATCGTATCATAACTTAACTGATTTAGTTGTCCGATTTTTTCATCGAGCGTCATTTTGGAGATAAGCGAATCAATCTTGTCCTCGGGAGCCTGCGCCTTTACCGATATGGATATTATTAGAATTAAGAAAGCGAATAAGGTTGTTTTCATAAGTTAGGTCTTCAATATTTTACCGTGAAATTATCCTGAGCTACCAGAATATTCAAAAAAAACACTACGCAAAAAACTCACTTTCTAAAACCTCACACCTCACTATCATTATGTCACTATATTGTCATACAGGTTTTTACAATAGTTTACGTGTTGGAAAACACATATTCATCACCTCAATTAATTGTGGAAATTGGGTTATGTTTATGGAATGGAGAGAAAACTAACAATCTTTTTTCTGATACTTATTGCCTCGGTATGGAATACCGAAGCACAACAACCTTCCATCCGAAATTTTGCGACAAGTATCTATGGCGGGGGTACACAAAATTGGGGAATATCGCAAACGGACAATAAAAGGATGTTATTTGCCAATAATAACGGGCTGCTGACTTACGATAGCGACAAATGGTTCACCTACAGTATTGCCAACAATACGAATGTGCGTTCTATATATTACGATGCAGAAAAAGATGTGATCTATGCCGGAGCAAGTAATGAATTTGGCTATTACTATACTGACTCGGTCACTTTTAAAACGACCTATAAGTCTCTTTCAAAAAACTTGCCGGAAGAGGAACAGTCTTTTGATGAAGTATGGAATATTTACAAATACAAAGATGCCATAACATTTCAATGTAAAAAGCAGATTTTCATGCTAAAACCAAATGGCGAATTCAATATTTTCCACACGAAATATAGAATTGAAAGTTCTGCTGTTATCGATGATAAGATAATTATTACATGCAAAGAAGCGATTTACTACATCTTTAACAATCGCTTACGCACGTTAAATAATACTGATATACTTCAAGGGAAAAGCATCAGAGCTATTATACCTTATAGTAATGGCACGATTATTTTTGCCACTGCATCTGATGGCCTTTATACTTATGATGGATTTACGACTACTCCCTTAAACCTTGATATCAGCCCGTTTTTAAAGGAAAACCAGGTATTTTGCGGAGCCATTCACGACAATATGCTCGCTTTTGGGACAGTAAGAGGAGGGCTTGTAATAAAGAACACCAGCAACGGACAAAACTCTTATGCCACCGTACACACCGGTCTACAAAACAACACCGTACTTTCGCTGTTTTTTGATAACCGGGACAATATTTGGCTTGGGTTGGACCAAGGAATTTCTTACGTTCTCACTGAAGCTCCTTATAAAGAACTCTTTGGGCATAACAATCAAAACGGAACCGGCTATTCATCCATCATCTTTGATCATCTGCTATATCTCGCCACAAATCAAGGGCTATTCTATGCTTCGTTTCCAATTCCCGATACTCCAATACCGGAGCAACCTCAGCTACTGCCCAATATGGCCGGACAAGCATGGAGCCTTCGTGAAATAGGTGAATCAGTTCTTTGCGGAAGCGACAACGGAGCCTACCAGATTACCGGAACGGATGCCCGCAAAATACCGGGACCTGAAGGAACATGGGATTTCAAGGAGCTCCAGCATCATCCGGGATGTATTTTGTCATGTGACTATCAAGGGCTTTACATCTTGAAAAAGCTTAACGACCAATGGATATTTTCAAATCGGATAGACGGATTTAATGAAACAAGTGCTGCTTTTGAAGAAGATTCAGATGGAAGTATTTGGGTATCACACTGGCAAAAAGGTGTTTATCATTTGTGGCTGTCTGACGATCTTACCATGGTGGAAAAGATGACCTTTTATAACACGGATAACGGGCTCCCGACAAACGATAACAACATTATTTCCAAGATTGACGGCAAGATATATATTTCTGCGAACGATGGATTTCATCACTACGACCGGGAAACAGGAAAGATCCCCAAAGATGAACGGCTTAATTCGATATTTCACGCGGTCGAAAACCCAATCAGACTTTTTGAAACGCCCAGAAAAGATATATGGGCAGTTAATTCCAGTTCTCTCTCATTTGCAAAAAAAGATAGCACCGGCAATTATAAGACTGACACGCTTACATTCCATAGTATCAGCAAAAGACTACAAGCAAACCTTGGTCATATCAGCTTTATAGATGACAGCCATACGATATTCAATGTTGAAAACGGCTTTATTAGGGTCAACAATGATTACATCGCAGAGAATAACAATGCCCCAATATTAATTCGCCGTATTGTCGGGACAAAAGCAAATGACATCGTTCTCTATAACGGTACATCCAAGCATGTGTCTCCAAATATTCTGATTCCTCATGACCAAAATTCAATTAAAATAGAGTATGTCTGGCCTGAATACAGTTCTGACAAGGCGATATCCTTTTCGTGCTACCTGGAAAACTACGACAGTGAATGGATCAATCAGCAAGATGCATCCTCCAAAGAATATACCCAGCTAAGAAAAGGCTCTTACATCTTCCATCTCCGAGGCCATAATATGGCAACAGGTATTGTACAGGAAAAGAGTATTAATATTACCGTTCTTCCTGCCTGGTATGAAACATGGTTGGCCTTTAGCATCTATTTTATCATCCTGGCAGTTGCGATTTATTTCGCCTTCAAATATCTGAAATACCGCTACGACCGCAGGATTCACTTGATAGAAATGCGCCGCGAACGTCAACTTCGTGAGCGGGAAGCCCAATTAGAAATTGAGCGCCAGAAGAAAGAAAAAGAACTGATCCAAATGAAAAACAAGCAACTGGAAACAGAGTTGCAACATAAAACAAGTTTGCTTGCCGATTCAACAATGAACCTGATCCGCAAGAATGACATGCTCCAGACTCTTGACAACAACCTCTCAGAGATTTCAGAAGGTGTGCGCCGTCAGGAAGCCATGCAGATCCTCACCCGGAAAATTCATAACATTCATAAGAGTATTCAATCCAACATCAAAGAAGATGAGAACTGGGAAAAGTTTGAAGAAAACTTCAACCTCGTCTATGTCAACTATATGCAAAAACTCACCGATCAGTTTCCTCATCTGAAAATGAATGATCGTAAGCTTTGCGCCTACTTACGAATGGGACTTAGCAGTAAGGAAATGGCCTCACTTTTCAATACATCAATCCGAAGTATCGAAACAGCCCGATACCGATTACGCAAGAAACTGAATCTGGGGCATGATGATAATCTTTCCGAATTTATTCAATCCTTGTAACAGAAAAGAATTGCTTTTGAAGTATTGGCCATGATTTTAGGGAAGATCACAAATATTCGGGACGGGTTTATTAGTTTTGCAGTTCAACTCCCGAAATAGCTTGTTCATGACTGATACGATTAAAAATATCATCTTCGATTTAGGCGGCGTACTCTTGAAAATTGATGCTCAGCAAACGATCCAATCATTTCGTAACCTGGGCATGCCCGACCTGATAAAACCCGGTGGATGGGGCTATAATCACCAGGTATTCCTGGACATGGAAGCCGGCAAATTAAGTGAAGACGAATTTCGGACAGGCATTCGGGAATTGCTGCCTCAACCAACAAATGATCAGGCAATAGACAAAGCCTGGTGTGCCATGATCCTTGAATATTTCCCGGAACGCATTGAGCTGGTTCGGCAGTTGGCAAAAACTCATCGGGTCTTTCTGTTTTCAAATACAAACAGCATTCATGTGCGTCACTTTCACCAACTGTTTGAAAACGCCTTTACCCATTCCCTATCGGACCTGTTTGTGAAAGATTATTATTCGAATGAAATGGGAATCCGTAAGCCAGCCGTGGAATCGTTTGAATATGTGCTGAATGATGCCGGGCTGAATGCAGAGGAAACGCTCTTTGTAGACGACTCGAACGAGAATGTGGAGAGTGCAAAAAAAACGGGTATGAGTACCATTTGGCTCACACCCGATTCTGATTTATTATCTTTCTTTTAATCACTAATTTTGATCATCCGGATCAGTCCAGTCACCGTTTTCACGAATTAGATTTTCCAGTTCGTAAACAGCATTCTCGTAAGGGATATGCCGCTTCTTCAACGACTGCCCTTTATACAAGTTCACTTTACCATTACCTGCACCAACAAAACCGTAGTCTACATCGCCCATTTCTCCAGGACCGTTTACAACACAACCCATCACACCAATTTTCAGATGATTCAGGTGCTTAAAGTGCGCTTTTACGTTGCGTGTTGTTTCGTGCAAATTAAACAAGGTACGGCCGCAGCCCGGACAACTAACAAACTCGGTTTTAGAAACACGCATCCTGCTGGCCTGAAGTATTGAAAAGCTCAGATCTTTCAAGTCCGTGAATGTGATATTATCACCTTCGTTGGTAATGGCAATACCATCGCCATAACCGTCAATCAACAAACCACCCAAATCAATCGAAGCTTTAATCTGAAGGTCTTCCAAACTACTTTCCTTATAAGAACGCATCAGGATTACAGGAACTTTCCAGATGTGAGATTCCAGTGCCATGAAAAAGGCACGAAGTTCAGCAAACGGGTTCTTATTGAAGCTTTCCAGAATCAGCACCGTCTTGCGGGTTTGCTTCAACTTCATGATGATTTCAGGGTTCTCCGCCATAAAGCGGTCAAACTCCATCTTGTTAGTTCGAATGAATTTCATTTGTCCCCAGTGGCTACCACCAAACAGGTATTCCTCCAGATCCAAAATCGGATACACATTTCCTTCCAAGTCCAAAATCTGGTCCCGATCCAGGAAATAATCCGGAATTTGCTTACCCCGTAATGGCAGAATCTCCGACAAAGTCCGATCACGCAGGTCGGCAATTACAACCGGTACCTGCTTGCCCCCCATATTCATAACCGGGCGGGTTGAGCGACGTTCATATTCGAACGGATTTACCTGCGCAAACAAAGGCGCTGAAATCACTTGATGATTCTGGTATGTTTTAATGTGATTAAGCATTTTCTTAGCTACCGGAATTTCACGCTCCGGAGCTTCGGTCAACGACACACGAATGGTATCGCCGATACCATCAACCAGCAAAGCACCAATGCCAACAGCCGATTTAATGCGACCATCTTCACCTTCACCAGCTTCGGTAACCCCCAGGTGTAAAGGATACTCCATATCTTCCAGACGCATCCGCTTATTCAACAAACGAACGGTATACACCATCATTCGGGTATTGCTCGATTTGATGGAGATAACCACGTTATTGAAGTCCGCCTTCTTACAAATACGTAAATACTCCATCACCGACTCACTAATGCCGGCAGGTGTATCGCCGTAACGGCTCATAATCCGGT
Organism: Mangrovibacterium sp.; assembly: GCF_059905295.1. Taxonomy (NCBI): domain Bacteria; kingdom Pseudomonadati; phylum Bacteroidota; class Bacteroidia; order Marinilabiliales; family Prolixibacteraceae; genus Mangrovibacterium; species Mangrovibacterium sp. The sequence continues at coordinate 10,324 of NZ_JBZQJF010000255.1, read as the reverse complement.
CCGACAAAGAACCTTGGTTCGCTCCAATCCGAAGGGCAGTATTTGTTTCGCGTAATACTTCGAGGAAAGGAGCAAATTGCTCTTCAATCTTCTGCAATTCTTCCTTATACTCGTCATCGGTATAAATGTGCTGCTCAAAGCGGGCACGCTTATCGTAAAAATTTCCCGGGTTGATCCGTACTTTCGAGATGTACTTGGCAGCAATCTCTGCCAGCTTCGGATTAAAATGAACATCGGCAATCAACGAGTTTTCATAGCCTCGTGCAACCAATTCATTTTTAATATTCCGAAGATTTTCCGCATCTGTCATTCCTTTTACAGTAACACGTACATAGTCGGCACCAGCTTTAATGATCCGAATAATTTGTTCTACCGTGGCATCTGTATCTTTGGAATCAGTATCAGTCATTGACTGAATACGTATCGGATAATCTCCCCCTACAGGTATCTTACCAACATGAACCACAGAGGTTTGCTGACGTTGATACTTCGTTAAATCCTTGATGTAATTAAAATTCCGATCTTCCATGTTCAGTCAAGCGTTTTTGCGAGCCACAAAGTTAAATTAAAGTTAATAAATACAAAATTTCGAGACCTAAATTATTAGAAATAAGCACCTCCTCAACCATTTCTTCAACTCTGCTCCATCCAAGGTATTTAGCGTTACTGTATCTATATACAATGATCAACCTTAAGCCCAATCCATTTTCATTCCACGCACAAAAGAAATGTAATTTGGACAATAACAGATTACCGGAAAATTAAATTTGAAACATTAATTTATCACCAAATCACCCGTATTTCCTTATTTTTGGAAGCAAACACGAGGCGATGACAATTCAAATTGAAAACATTTCGAAGTTTTACGGAAAGCAAAAAGCGGTTGACTCACTTCATATTGAGCTGAATACCGGTGAGCTTGTTGGATTTCTCGGACCAAACGGTGCCGGAAAATCAACCCTGATGAAAATAATCACCGGCTTTTTAGCTGCCGACGAAGGTCGCGTGCTGATTAACGGTGAAGAAGTATCGCCCGACAATCATCGCATCCGCCGGCAAGTGGGCTACCTGCCCGAGCACAATCCGCTTTACACCGATTTGTATATTAAAGAATACTTGCAGCTGACAGCCGGCATGTATCGACTGCCTAACAAAAAGCAACAAGCCGAACGTGTTATTGAAATGACTGGCCTGGGGCCTGAGCAGCATAAAAAGATCGGGGCCTTATCGAAAGGATACCGCCAGCGCGTTGGCCTGGCTCAAGCACTCATTCACGACCCGGCCATCCTGATCCTGGATGAACCGACAACCGGCCTCGACCCCAACCAATTAGAAGACATTCGAATGCTGATCAAAGAAATCAGTCGCGAAAAGACGGTTCTTTTTTCAACCCACATCATGCAGGAAGTTGAAGCCATCTGCAACCGGGTTCTTATCATCAACAAAGGGAAACTAATCGCCGACAATCCCGTGGAGAACCTCAAAAGCGGCAAGCTGTTCTCTGCCCAACAGGTGTTAATCGAGTTTGCCGAAGTATCCAGCTCCGAGCAATTGGCTTCCGCCCTGGGTCTCAGCTCAATCGAGCAACTTTCAGCAAAAAGCTTTCTCATCCAGGCACCTGGCGAAGAAGATATCCGTCCGGCACTGTTCCGCTATGCTGTAGCTAACAAGCTGACCATTCTGACGATGAATGAACAGCAAACCAGCCTGGAGAACATCTTCCACAAACTGACCCGCAATTAAGCACACCACAACAGTATCCGTTAAAATAAGGATTAACCCGCCGTTGCCCATTCTCGTACAAGTTTGATAGGTGCAACCGATATCACTGCACCTGCCGAGAATATGTGCTATCAGATCTATCATCGATCGTTCGAAACTTCGGACCTGCCTCCCTAGTCCTGAATTTTCCTTTGATTCTCCTGTTTCAAGGATGAAACACCCTTGTCCTGATGCCATCATATGTTGCTATAAGATCTAGCTGTTACAATTGAATACACCGAATCACCTGAAGCCCAAATTCTATGAAAAACTTGCTAAAACCCATACCAATTATGCTGTTCCTGCTTATCTCATGTTTAATCGGAACGGCACAGGTTGAACCAATGCCTATCAGTTCAACCAACAAAAAGGCCCTCATGCTCTACCAGCAAGCCCTCTCCGGATTCGAGAATGCAGAAATACCGAATGCCATTGAGTTACTCAAACAAGCGGTAGACCGCGATGCTAACTTTTTCATGGCCAATTATCAACTGGCGATGATTTATAAATATTTCGGCAACCAGGAAGAATACCCGAAATATCTGCAACAAGCCCTCAACTCGAAGGCTAAATTAACCGATGGTGAGCTTTTGCTAAAGGAGGCCCTGGTCAGAATGAACGAAAATCCCAAGGCTGACCTGAGTGATATCACCCAAAAGCTAGTGGCATTGTATCCCCGGGCCAAACAACCGTATTATTTCGAAATGACCCAGATGATGCAGAAGAAAAAATACGAAGAGGTTGTGAAGATTTGCGACCAGCTACTCACCTTCACCGACGCCCCCGGAGCAGCCTGGAATATGAAAGGCTATGCCCTGCTTAGCTTAAAAGACTACGATGCTGCCTGCGATGCCTTCGACAAGTACATTGCACTGGTCCCCGATCATCCCAATCCCTACGACTCGAAAGGCGACTACTTTATGGAACGCGGGCAATACAAGAATGCTTACGATAGCTTCATGAAAGCAAATAAAATAAACAACGACTGGAGCTACGAAAAAGCGATGAAAGCCAAAAAGCTGGCCGAGTGGGCCCAAATGCCTTCCGACATGGAAACGCCCGACTTACGGGGAGCCTGGCTGTTAGTGAACATTAAATCGGTGACCGGCGGTAAAGTTGAATTTGAAATCCCCGGCAACGTCACCGGTAGCCAGGTAAAAATCTGGTCGGATGAATATTTCACAGCCACCGGCAAGTTCCATTTCAACGATAACGATAGCGACTTAAATAATTTTGCCGGCGGAAGCTACAAGCTGAAGGGCGACCATTACCAGGAAACCATTATTTACCACATGTCGCCAGCACTTGTCGGTTCGCAAGTAAATATGACCATGGAATTAAAAGGAGACAGCTTGATCCAAACCTGGCCAATAGCTGAGGATAACAAGATTGACTGGGAGAATTACCGACAGGAGACTTACGTAAAGCTTGATTAAAACTGACTGGTTAAGACAAAATGGAATAAATCCAATCCCGGAAACGAGATTGGATTTATCAGATACTAGCCCCTCACTCACGAATGATATTTTTTTTTGCTAAACTTCTTTTTAAAATGATGTAAAAGAAACAACCCTCCGATTACAACAAAAGGGAAAGTCAAAGCCCCTACGCAACCTAAACTGGAACATACCGAATGGTTCATGTGGTAGTTGTGCAGAAACACTGCCGGACTAAAAGCTAAACCAACAACAATAAACAACGTGCCGCCAACAACCTCCCTCCGCCAGGCTAAGATCAATAAGCCCACCAGAATGTACGACGGAATCAGATGCATCAGGTAAACAAACAATTGTTTCCATGGGCTCAATCCCGGCTCGAAAGCATCCAGCGCAAACAGGCTCACAAACAAAATAGCTATAATGCCCAGTATGCGAGGAAGCCAATACAGTATTTTATAAGGTTTGCTTTTCACATCGATGGTTTACGTTAACCATTCATTTTAGTTTTTAGTCCTCTGCCTTTGTTTGTTCGACACATAAAGCCGACTAACGGGGTTCGAGCTCCTTTCGTTTAATCAATTTCCATCCTTGTTTGTTGTAAAGTCCGAAAACAACAAACAAAATGACAAGTAGAAAACAATTAGCCTATTCGGTACTCGACTTAGCGCCGGTTTCCGAAGGCTCAACCCCGGCCGATGCTTTGCACAACAGCCTCAACCTGGCACAACAAACCGAAAAACTCGGCTACACCCGCTACTGGGTTGCCGAACATCATAACATGGTTAGTGTAGCAAGCGTCGCCACCTCGATCATTATCGGACAGATTGCTCAAGGCACCCAAAGCATCCGCGTTGGCTCGGGCGGCATTATGCTTCCCAACCACTCGCCACTGGTTATTTCGGAGCAGTTTGGAACCCTGGCTGCCTTATTCCCCGGACGTATAGACCTGGGACTGGGCCGCGCTCCCGGAACCGATCAGAAAACAGCTGCCGAACTGCGTTACGACCGGATGCGTGCTGCCCAGGATTTCCCGACCGAGGTGCGTAAAATTCAGCAATACTTCTCACCCGAAAACTGCAAATCCGAAGTTCGCTCGATTTTGTCGGAAGGTGCCAATGTGCCTTTATGGATCTTAGGGTCGAGTACCGACAGCGCATACCTGGCTGCCGAGCTGGGACTCCCCTACGCTTTTGCCAGCCATTTTGCCCCGCAGCAACTCATTCCGGCCTTGAAGATTTACCGCGATAACTTTAAACCATCGGCACAACTGGAAGAGCCATACGTGATCGTAGGCAGCCAAGTGGTCGCTGCCGAAACAGATGAGGAAGCCGAATACCTGGCCAGCACCATGCGCCGCAGTTTTCTGGGCATTGTTACCGGCCGTCGCGAGTTGATGCAACCGCCAACCCACGATTTGGGCTACGAAAACTGGGGGATTATCAAAGACCGTATCGACCTGATGCTGGCTTGCTCGTTAATCGGCGGCCGTGAAACAATCACTCGGGAGCTAAAACAAATCCTGCATCACACCAATGCCGACGAAATTATCGTTTCATCCCACATTTACGATCATCAAATGCGGGTGGACTCCTACCGCATCTTTTCGGAAGTGGTAAACAACTTATAACCAGTCAAGCCAGAGGCTGGTAAGCATCTCCAGGCCTCTGGTAATTAGTTTCCTTCATCTGGTAGCCTCTTTCCCCACCTCGGTAGTCATTATCCCCGTTCTGGTAGCCTCTTCCCCTGTTCCGGTAACAATCTCCCTTCACCTGGTAAACTCTACCCCCACTCTGGTAGGCACTTACCCACCTCTGGTAACCATTTCCCCCGACGGGAAATGCAGGAAAATGACCGTAAAATGCAAACCGGAGGCCGGGAAACATCCCAAAAAACAGTTGGTCAAGGTATTTACTTCGTCGGTAAACCCACCAACCTCCTTTTGGCAGGCACCAAGCTGTTAGGTCGAAGTAGCAACCTCGCTGGTAAACTCATTTACCGCTCTGGTAGCCTTATCAACCGCTCTGGTAAACACATTTACTTCTCTGGTAGCCTCATCTACCGCTCTGGTAAGGGCATTTACCAATTCAAAAAGCCCGAAAGAAAAGTTGATGATCTAAAAAAATGAAAACACAGCCCCACCAGCTGGCTTTCAAATTGAAACAAACCCGAAACACTGTTTTTTAGTTGTTTTGAAAACCAAAAAAAGATATTACATTTGCCGCCGTAATTGTGGACAAATTTGAGATTGATTGCAACCACAGAAAAAAATGCTAAAGCAATCGCTTTAACCTTTTTCGCTTTCCTTTCAATTCATTCATCCACAACAGATAATTAAACAATTAATCATTGACCCGCTTCATAAAGCAGGCCGATTTTAACAGAATTAAAAGAGATGAGCTATCTATTTACAAGCGAATCGGTATCGGAAGGACACCCGGACAAAGTATCCGACCAAATTTCTGATGCCCTGCTGGATGAATTTCTGGCATTTGACCCGAACTCTAAAGTAGCCATTGAAACGTTGGTAACTACCGGACAGGTTGTACTAGCCGGCGAGGTAAAATCGAAAACCTATGTGGATGTGCAGGAAACTGCACGAAGAGTGATTAACCAAATCGGGTATACCAAAGCTGCATACCGTTTCGACGGTGACTCGTGTGGTGTACTGACTGCGATTCACGAACAAAGCGACGACATCAATCGTGGTGTTGACCGGGAAGACCGAATGAATCAGGGCGCCGGCGACCAGGGAATGATGTTTGGATATGCCTGCAAGGACACAGAGGATTATATGCCGCTTCCGTTGGATTTGTCGCACCGCATTTTGAAGGAACTGGCTGTAATTCGCCGCGAAGAAGAGCTAATGACCTACTTGCGTCCCGACTCTAAATCGCAGGTTACCATTGAATATAAGGACGACAATACCCCATTGCGCGTCGAAGCTATCGTTGTTTCAACTCAGCATGACGAGTTTGACGAAGACGAACCGATGTTGGCTAAAATTAAAGATGACGTTATCAACATACTGATGCCACGCGTGATTAAGCAATTGCCGGAACGTGTTCAGGCCTTGTTTGGCAAGGACATTAAGTACCATGTGAACCCAACCGGTAAATTTGTGATCGGTGGTCCGCACGGCGACACCGGCTTAACCGGCCGTAAAATCATTGTCGACACTTACGGTGGTAAAGGAGCTCATGGTGGTGGTGCTTTCTCTGGTAAAGATCCTTCGAAAGTAGACCGCTCGGCAGCTTATGCATCGCGCCACATTGCTAAAAACCTGGTAGCAGCAGGTGTTGCCGACGAGGTATTGGTACAATTGGCCTATGCTATTGGTGTTGCTAAACCGGTAGGTGTTTATGTGAACACTTACGGAACAGCCAATGTGCAAATGGATGATGGCGCCATTGCCCGCAAAGTAGAAGAGTTGTTCGACCTGCGCCCGGCCGCAATCGAAGAACGGTTGAAGCTTCGTAACCCGATCTACCGCGAAACAGCAGCCTACGGACACATGGGACGTACACCTGAAACCGTAAGTAAAGTTTTTGAATCGCCTTATTTTGGGAAAATTGAAAAAGAAGTGGAGTTGTTCACTTGGGAAAAACTCGACTATGTCATCGAAATAAAGAAAGTATTCGGCATTTAATCCGCTTACCGCAAACAAATATATCAACCTGAGATATTAGCCCGGCCACATGGTCGGGCTTTTTCTGTTTTTACACTTTCATGCACGAGCTGTAACAGGCCCCAATCAAGCAAAAATGGCCATTTCAGAATTATTACACGACTGAAACAGACCCTTTCGGCTTTACTGCCTGATCTTCTTTTTTACCAACTGATTACAAAATGTAATATTTTTGTAATCTCCTACAACAAACTGATTATCTGCTCGTAAATACAGGCAAAAACCAAAAAAATGAGGCCATCATCACACAATTAATCGTTTTGTAATATTTCATTAATCCAGCTTTAACCAAATAGATCTTGATTTGCTTTCGAATTCTGGCAAAGGAATTTTAAAACAAATCTTAAGTATATATGAAACGCAAAGTATTATTAACATTTGCTATGCTGGGCATAGCTGTAATTGGTATGTCACAGACATCAGAAGAGTTCAAACCGAGTGGAAAACCGTTCATGAAAATTTTCAGTAACGTTCATTCAACGATTACCGACGGGAATACAGCAACAGCTTTCGAACTGTCACGTCTGTATCTCGGATACGAGTACTCTTTCAGCCCTAACTTTTCAGCCAAAGCAAACTTCGACATCGGTGATCCGGGTGTTGGTAAACTGCAAATGACGGCTTACGTGAAAAATGCCTACGTTGCTTATAAGAACAACGGCTTAACCGTAAACTTCGGTTTAATTGGTACAACAGCATTCGGAACACAGGAAAAAGCCTGGGGTAACCGCTACGTTGAAAAATCATTCCAGGATAAATTCGGATACAACTCAAGTGCTGACTTAGGGGTAAGTGCAGCTTACAAATTCTGCGATGCTTTCAGTGCTGATGCGATCCTTGTAAACGGTGAAGGTTACAAAAAACTTCAATCAGACAGCGCTATGCGCGTAGGTTTTGGAGCAACATTTAAGCCGGTTAAAAAGTTAACAGCCCGCGCTTACTACGACTTCATCAGCAAAGATGTGACCGAATCAACACTGGCTTTATTCGCCGGTTATGCCGGGGATAACTTCAGCCTGAGCGCTGAATACGACAAGCAATACAACAACGGCTTTGTTGACGGACAGGACATTGATGGTTACTCTGCTTATGCAAGCTACAAAGCATCGAAAAAAGTGAAGCTTTTCGCTCGCTTTGACAAATCAAACAACGCCTATAAAACGTCTAACGACGGCCAAATGTATATTGCAGGTATCGAGTATGCTCCTGTAAAAGGAATTAAAATTGCTCCAAACTTCAATGGCTGGAAACCTGCTGACAGCAGCTTGCCATTCCAGTCAAGTTTATTCATGAATTGCGAAATTAAATTCTAATACAATTGAAAATGAAAAAGTTATTAACCTTTGTTTTGGCGGCTGCTCTTTTAAGTAGTTGTTCAAACTCTGCAAAGAAAACAACAGAGAGTAAAAGTGTAGACCTTACGGCTGCCGGTGCAACATTCCCGCTGCCATTCTACAACATGGTTTTCAAAAAATACGGTCAGGAAACCGGATCAACAGTTACCTACGGTGGTATTGGTTCAGGTGGTGGTATCCGTAGCCTGAAAGACAAGGTAGTTGACTTCGGTGCCACTGACGGTTACCTGAACGACGACCAACTGAAAGAAATGCCGGGACAGGTTTTACACATCCCAACTTGTATGGGTGCTGTTGTAATCGCATTCAACGTTCCGGGAGTTGATTCTTTGAAATTGACCAACGATTTGTTAGTGAAAATCTTCATGGGCGAAATCACAAAATGGAACGACCCTGCACTTAAAGCTAACAACGAAGGTGTTAACTTCCCAGATATGGACATCACTGTAGTACACCGTTCAGACGGTAGTGGTACAACGCAAATTTTCTCAGACTACATGAGCAAAATCAGCGAAAAATGGGCTAACCAGATCGGTGTTGGTAAATCATTGAACTGGCCGGTAGGTATGGGTGCTAAAGGTAACCCTGGTGTTGCCGGAACAATCAGCCAAACAGAAGCTTCAATCGGTTATATCGGTTCTGAATTTGCCTTTGCGCAAAAGATCAACATGGCTGAAGTACAAAATGCTGCAGGTAATTATATCATCCCAACAATCGAATCAATCAGTGCTGCTGCACAAGGCGAGATTCCTGCTGATACACGCATCATGTTGACAAACTCATCTGATCCTCAATCATACCCTATCAGCGGTTTCACCTGGTTGATTTTCTACAAAGAGCAGAATTACAACAACCGCAGCGAAGCACAGGCAAAACAAACTGTTGACTTGCTGAAATGGATGGTGAGCCCTGAAGCACAAAGCGAAGCTCCAAAAGTACACTATGCTCCGCTACCTGCTGCAGCTGTAGAAAAAGCAAAAGCTATTTTGAACACAGTAACCTATAACGGTAAACCATTACAATAACAAATAATCGTATTGGATTAAGTGAGCAAGGAGAGAACCCGGGAGATAAAAATCCTCCCGGGTTTTCAGCTCAATTTGAAATTTGAAATACAGCTATGAATAGCGATAAAATTACAAGACTCGTTTTGTCCCTTGGCTCATTTCTTCTCATTACTGTGGCAGCGGGAATGATTTACTCACTTGTAGTGGGTTCAATTCCGGCTTTCCAGACTTTCGGTTTTAAATTTATTTTCTCGAACAACTGGGACCCGACCTACGGAAAAGAAAACTACGGTGCCCTACCTTTCATTGCCGGAACATTGATTTCATCAATTCTGGCTCTTTTAATTAGTTTACCCCTCTCCTTTTCTGCCTCGCTCTTCCTGGGCGAATACTTTAAAGGAACCCGCATTGCCCGCATCCTGGGTACGCTGGTTGACCTTTTAGCCGGAATTCCGTCGATCGTATATGGTCTTTGGGGCTTCTACGTGTTGCGCCCAATCATGATTGACTTAGGAATCGGCAGCCAGGGATTTGGCGTATTTACAGCCAGTATTATACTGGCCATCATGATTATCCCTTACGCTACATCGCTGAGTAACGAAATTATCTCCATGGTACCAAACGACCTGAAAGAGGCGGCTTACTCGCTGGGAGCAACCCGCCTTGAGGTTATTCAAACGGTAACCATCCCCAATGCACACTCCGGAATTATTGCCGGATACATTTTATCTTTTGGTCGTGCCCTGGGGGAAACCATGGCTGTTACCATGCTGATCGGTAACTCGAACAAGGTCCCCGACAGCCTTTTTGGAACCGGAAACTCCATGGCCAGTGTTATCGCCAACCAGTTTGGCGAAGCCGACGGACTCAAATTAAGTTCCCTGATTGCGATCGGGCTTTTGCTGTTTATTATCACAGCCATCGTCAATGCACTTGGGAAACTGATTATTAAAAAGATGCAATAAAAGCCAGGAACGTGAATACAACAGAACACATACGACTTCAGGATACTTCGAAAGGCCGCCAATTAAAAGATAAGCTGGTTCTTGGAATGGTCATTTTACTTTCCATCATCAC
>NZ_JBZQJF010000254.1:0-2870 GCF_059905295.1 Mangrovibacterium sp. | reverse complement strand
GAAGGCAGTTGAAAACAATTGAAGACAGTTGAAGGAAGAAGGAAGCTTGCCCGGAGCGAGACCGGCCTTTTATCCGGACCGGAATCAAAAAGACTCACCCTCGCGGGGCGAAATATGGGTAGTCCCGGGGTAGAGTATATTTGCGTCTTTAGGCGCACGTTCTATGTTACTTGTTGTACAGGTTGTGCATGCGCCGCATGGTTTGATTGATCCTTTTTGTTCTATTCATCTTTTCTCTCCGCAAGCCGGACTGATACTTTTCCCTTCAGTTGGTTTTGACTCACCCCGTCGCTCGTAATACTCGCGCCAGGGGCTGTACATTAGATACAAAGCAAAAGCAGATGGGACTTCCACAAAACGGGAGAACCCAAAGCAGATGCAGTTTGTGTCCTCCACAAAACCGGAGAGCCCAACGCAGATGCAGTTTGTGTCTTCCACAAAGCGGGAGAGACCAACGCAGATGCAGTTTAGGTCCCCCACAAAGCGGGAGAACTTAAACTGAATTACCCCCAGGCACACATGGTATTCCTTCCCCTCTGACTGCAACGAATAATTAAGCATATCGACTCAGGTCTATATTGTAAAACAGTTTTTGAATTTTAAATGGCAACATTTGATAAATTCAAACTCATGAAATAGCCGCTCAACCAATTTGGGAACAAACGGCACACAAAACTACTAACCGAAAAAACTGAATATTATGGTTCGAAACTACAACACCGACGGGCAAGGAAACATTTGGACTGAAGAAATTAAACTAGCGGTATGGCAAAAAGGCCGAATGATACCGAATTTTGCACCGGAAGAATACCGATGGGATGTTTGTGGGAAAGTGATGCAATATTCCGACTATGGCAACCGCGAATCCGAGCACGGCTGGGAAATCGATCACATTGACCCGGTTGCAAACGGAGGCACCGACGAATTGGAAAATCTTCAACCCTTAAACTGGAAAAACAACACGCACAAAGGAGATATTGTCGATTGGACGATCGCCCGTAATTAATGAAAGAATACTTCCCCCCGATTCTCGATCGGGGGTTATTTTTTTTGAAAGTTTCTTCCGAGTTTCGAGTTTCAGGGCCATTTGGTACTAAGTATTTCCTTAACTGTTGCAAAACTCACGACTCACGACTCATTACTCGTTACTCAATCGCTAATCGTTTTTCAAGTTCCATGTTCCAAGACAATCCGACAACTTTGGATACCAATGCCAACATGATGTTCGGGTAATCTTCTACCTTCATACTTATTCGTGATTCCCGGGAATTAGGTCTGTTCTTTCTTAATGTACTATCGCCTGCATGATCAAACCACACATCCAGGCGCCATAGGTTCCCAAAGCGTAGCCCAAAACAGCCAGCAATACTCCAACGGGAGCCAAAGCCGGATGGAAAGCAGCAGCCACAACAGGTGCACTGGCCGCACCACCAATGTTTGCTTTACTACCAACAGCCAAAAAGAAGAACGGCGCTTTAATGAGTTTGGCCATCAAAATCATCAGGCTAACATGAATGGCCATCCAAATAGCTCCAACAGCAAACAACCCGATGTTATCGAAAATCTTCGAAACATCCATCTTCATACCAATGGTTGCCACCAGAATGTAAATGAAAACAGTTCCTATCTTGGAAGCTCCTGCCCCTTCGTAATTCCGAAGCTTGGTAAACGACAGGCCGATTCCAATGGTTGTTGTCAGAATGATCAGCCAGAAGAACCTCGAGGTTAAGCTAAACTTATTCAGGTACGGCGCATGAGTTTCAATAAAAGGGGCAATAAAATCGGCAATCAGGTGCGACAGCCCTGTTACTCCAAGTCCAATCGCTAAAATAACCATCAGGTCGGTTGTCGTTGGAATGCGGGCGATCTTCTGGCTAAATTCGTGCATATGATCCTTCAATTGCTCTACGCTACTGGCATCAGCTTTAAAGAACTTATCGATTTTATGCGATTTGCCTACTCCAATCAGGACAAGGGCCATCCAAACTTCAGCCACCAGAACATCCACCGTAATCATAATCGAATATAAATGATCGGAAGGTTTGAAAATCTCGTACATCGCAGCCTGGTTTGCACCACCACCAATCCAGCTGCCGGCAATAGTGGTCATACCACGCCAAACAGCATCGGGACCAGCACCACCAACCAGGTCGGGATTAATAGCCGAAGCAATCAGGATCGCTATAGGCCCACCGATAATCACACCTACCGTACCGGTGAGGAACATGATTAGTGCTTTACTCCCAAGTTTAAAGACTTCTTTCAGGTTAATGCTCAGCGTTAACAAAACCAAGCTGGCAGGCAATAAATAGCGCGACGCCACATAATACAAATTGGAATTTTCGCCATCAACAATTTTGAAAGTCGTTAGCAAACTGGGCAAAAAGTAGCAAAGCAGCAACATCGGCACCACCTTGTAGAACTTCACAAAAATCGGTTTCGAAGAACCACTGGTGTAAAAAATACCTGCCAATAAAATGATTAACAAGCCAAAAGTTACGGCATCACTCTGGATTAATGCACTCGCGTGTTCTGTATGATTCATTTTCCTGTTTTACGTGTTAGCAAGCACTCTTCTTCACTTTCAAAAAGAAGAAAAGTGATCTAATTTCTGAACATGTTGCCAAAAATAAAAGATATCATACCACTTTGCAATGATAAAAACGACAGTTTTCAATTTATTTTGAAAACACAGCTGATGGGCAGTCTTCTAAAATGTCGAATACCGAATTAGAAATGTAGAAGTATTCTACTAAGGTTGCCTGAGGTGTAATGAGTATTGAGTAATGAGTCGTGAGTTTTGCAACAGTTAAGGAAATACTTAGTACCAAATGGCCCTGAAACTTGGAACTTAAATAAGGTTAGGGGGT
>NZ_JBZQJF010000253.1:0-5941 GCF_059905295.1 Mangrovibacterium sp. | reverse complement strand
CGATCCCCACAAGCGCCAGATTAAACAACATCATTAAGGAGTAACGAAGCTTGTACAAGGCAAATCCCAATGCCGCAATAACCATGGTACTCCCCAAGCCAATTCGGGTAATCCAGTCGGCCGTACGATCCCATTCCATCCGCGAAAAGCGGTTGACAAACAAAACGACATCGCCATAATTTGTGGTTAACAGGATAACTAAGCCCAGCAATAAGAAAAGGGAATAAACGAGCAGGTACCAACGAAAACCGTTATTTTGAAGTAAGGCAAATTTATTTTTCAGAGTAATCATCCCGATAGATTTTGATGGTTTTTGAGATTCAGGTCCAATGTGAAAAAGCCAGAATCAGACCCAATTGCAAAATAGCCCGTCAGGATTACAGGGCGGATAATCAAATTTTAAATCCGCTATAAATAATGGTTAAGCTGATTACGTTCCGGTTAAGAAGTGGTACCCTCGAAAATTTTGAGATCAAAAGTATTAGCAATGATTGGATAATGGAGCCAAATCGAAATAATCGACCAGACTTTGCCACGGAGTGCGATTGGAATCTTGCTTCACATTCGTTTGCTTCAACAAAATTACCAAGCGATTCCAATTCAAGGGTCTACCGGATTCTTTCGTTCACATCCCAATCCAATCTGAATGATTTTCCTATTTTTGCTACTATAAAATCAGAAAATATGCACTTAGCTTACGATGCCAAGCGACTTTTCCACAACCGTGCCGGCTTAGGAAACTATTCAAGAAATCTGTTATCTGCCTTAATTGATCAGTTCCCGGAAAACCACTATTCCTTGTTTAATCCGAAGAAAGCACAAATTCAATTTCCCCAGGTCCAAAAGGACAATGTTGAAATAATCACCCCTGGTAAATTATATAAGAAACTCCACCCCCTATGGAGAACAAGGGGGATTGTAAAGGATATACGGAAAATTCAGCCCGACATCTACCATGGGTTAAGCAACGAGCTTCCATACGGAACGAAGTCTGCCGGAATCAAGACAATTGTAACAATCCATGATTTAATTTTTGTTCGTCATCCGGAATGGTATAAGCCAATTGATGTTATGCTTTATACTAAAAAATATTCCCATGCTTGTCGCGATGCCGACAGAATAATTGCGATTGGCGAACAGACTAAGTCAGACTTGATGGAATTTTGGAAGATTGAAGAATCAAAAATCGACATTGTCAAACAAGGCTGCAACCCCCTTTTCAGCATTCCGGCATCCCCGGATAAGAAGGAAATGATTCGAAAGAAATATAATCTACCTGAGACCTTTTTAATTCAGGTTGGAACCATTGAGCCCCGGAAAAACCACCTGACTTCCATCAAAGCCCTCAAGCAACTAAAGTCCCCGATTCCTTTGGTTATAATTGGACGGGACAATCATTACAAAGCAAAGCTGACGGACTACATCCAACAAAATAAGTTAACCGACAAAGTGCTCTTTCTACACCATGTCACCAACGAAGATTTACCTGTATTATACCAATTAGCCTTCGCTTCTGTGTACCCCAGTCATTTCGAAGGGTTCGGAATCCCTGTTTTGGAATCCATTGAATCCGGCACACCAGCCATTACTACAGCCAAGCAATGTTTCAAAGATGCCGGCGGCGATGCAGCCATCTACATTAATCCAACTGATGCATCAGAGATGGCTTACCAGATTGAAAAATTGATCGACGATTCCGACTACTACGAAACAGTCAACCAAAAGAACAAACTGCATGTAACACAATTCACAAGTGATGTTATTGCGCAAAATATGATGAACGTTTACCGAAAAGTGAAAAACAGTTAGGTCTTCTCTAACGCTCCCGAAATTGACTGGACATTTCCTCCAGACATCTAACGGAGCTCTCATTCACCCTTGGTCACTGACAAAAAAAGAGCTACCATACACTGGCAGCTCTCCTCTTGTTCAATATCTTAACTTATAATCCCAATTTCTCTCTGATATCTTTCGGGATGGCATTTTTATTCACCATGATGCTAATCGTTTTATACTCCACATAAGGCTTCGAAGCATAAAAGAAACCATCGTATTTATTGTAATCACCCCACGAATTTTTCACCTTGTAGTAATCATGACCATCCTGATCTTTGGCGGTACCCACGATCAGCATACCATGGTCGTCGGTAGTTTGGTAGTTATCAAAACCAACCTGACGCATCACCTGGGTAATCTCTTTTTCCTTACCCGGCTTATTCAATTTATAAAGTGCTGCATCTTTCTCTTTATCCGACATTTTCTCCCACTTGGCGATTTCGGCATTCGACATGTCCTCTTTATCAACCTCCGGCACTACAGCCACCCCCTGGCGTGAGGTACTGAAGCCTTTCTCACTCACGTCGGCTCCCCAGGCAACGGTGTAGCCACTTTCGATCGAATTATCAATAACCGACATCAACTCATCCAGCGGTAAGTTGTACACTTCGCCCCACATCCAGTTGTCAGGAATTTCAATGATAAATTTGCTGTAAAACGGATGATGCGTGAAAGACGTCAACTCCACATAGTCGTCCATATTCAGGCCCACGTAATTCGTTGCAAAAGTTTCAGGTGTATAGGTCTTCCCGTCGTATTTAAAGCTTTCGGGCAAATCACCCAGGTAAGAATTTAAAGTTCCTTTGATACTTTCAATCCAGGCTGTGCTTAACTTCTTGTTGCCATTCTCTACCACGGCTTTTACCTGGTCCAGCAGCATCTTATCAAATTCGGTATGCACATGCTTTTCTTCGCCGTAGTTTAAGCCGTCGTAAGCCGACTCCGGAACGATTCCATACTGCTTAATCATGGAGGTTACATCATGAAAAGCACCACCTGCAGCAAAATTGATGTTGCCGTGCATGCGCACATATTTAATGGCTTTTTGGTAATAAGTATGCCAAACAATATACATTTCCGACAAATCCGTAACCGGTTTTCCTTCGCGCAACATTTCAGATTCTAAAAATGCAATGGTAGAAAACGCCCAACATGTACCGGATCTGTTTTGATCTTTCACCGGCGTATAAGGAAGGTCTTTAACAGTCGTAAACTGATAACCTTTTTCAATCTTCGTAGTATCGCTCTGCCCCCAGGCTGTTGACGCAACAATTAAAACACTAACCAGCATTAACGCCAGTCTCTTCATATCCTTCATATTCATTATTGGTTTGAAATTCCCCTCTTGCAAAAGCACAAGATACTAATATTGCCTTAACCTAAAGTTTCTGGAAGCGGTTAAAACTGTAACTTAAAATCAATCCAGATTACGCTTGTGCTTTTTTGAATGTACCATCAGTCAACCAAAATAAGTTTCCATTACAGTTTCATGGAATTTTTTTCGACGTTCAACAGCATCTCACCTGCCAAGAGGTGCTGTTAACACACCCCCGCCATGTCTAAAATGTTTCCTTTTGGGGTCAATTTTGTAAAAGCGAACACCTTTGAAACACTTTAAACTTGTGGTGCTACAAGACTTTCATAATTTAACAGTCGAATTGCACTCAGCTTGTAATTTCATGGCCAAAAACCCAACAACTAAATCTTAAAATGAATTAACCGAAATAATCAAACTCATGAAAAGAAGCTTCTTTACTCTTTTATTGGTTGCGCTTGCTCAGCTTTTGTTTGCCCAGGTACAACTAAGCAATGAAGAGATTGACAAAAAAATTGACGAAATACTTCCTCAACTAAGCCTAAAGGAAAAAGTGGACATGTGTCACGCGCAATCCAAATTTAGCTCACCGGGAGTTCCTCGGCTGGGCATCCCCGAAATATGGATGTCGGATGGGCCACACGGTGTACGTGCCGAAATCAACTGGGACAACTGGGGCTATGCCGGCTGGACAAACGACTCCATCACAGCCTTTCCGGCATTGACCTGCCTCGCCGCAAGTTTCGACCCCGAAGTAGCCCATGAATACGGCGTAGCTGTGGGCGAAGAAGCGCGCTACCGTAAAAAAGATATTCTTTTAGGCCCCGGTGTGAATATTTACCGCAGCCCACTTAATGGCCGTAATTTCGAATACATGGGTGAAGATCCTTACCTCTCTTCCAAAATGGTCGTTCCCTACATCCAGGGAGTACAGTCAAATGGCGTTTCGGCCTGTGTCAAACATTACGCTCTGAACAACCAGGAAGAATGGCGCGGGCATATCAACGTGCATGTTGACGACCGTGCACTGCGCGAAATTTACCTTCCTGCTTTTAAAGCTGCCGTTACCGAAGGAGGAGCATGGTCACTAATGGGTGCTTACAACAAATACAACGGCCAGCATGCCACCACAAACAAAGTGTTGATGAATGATATCCTGAAAGGCGAATGGGGATTCGACGGAGTGGTTGTCAGCGACTGGGGAAGTGCACACAACACCGACGAAGCAGCTCTAAACGGCTTGGATATTGAGATGGGAAGCTGGACAAACGGTCTAACAGCCTCGAAGGACTTTGCCTACAACGATTATTACCTGGCCGACGCCTTTTACGACAAACTGAAGAGCGGCGAGATTGACGAATCGGTTGTTAACGACAAAGTGCGTCGCATTTTGCGTCTCATGTTGCGCACCAATATGAATACCGCTCGCGGCTTCGGATGCAAGAATAACAAAGAACACCACGAGGTAGCCCGCAAAGTTGCTACCGAAGGAATCGTATTGCTGAAAAATGAGGACAACTTCTTCCCCATCGATCCGGCAACGACCAAAACAATTGCAGTGATTGGCGAAAATGCCACCAAGATGATGACCATCGGCGGTGGTTCTTCGGAATTAAAAGCTCAATATGAAATTTCGCCACTCACCGGAATTCAAAAGCGCTTCGCCAACGCTACAATCCTTCACAGCATGGGCTATTCATCCGGTCCTTCTGCTTACGGACGTGTGATTCCGCCCAAGGAAGATCAGGACAGCCTGAAACAAGCAGCCATTGAAACGGCTAAAAAAGCCGACATCGTTTTGTTTGTTGGCGGGCTGAATAAAAACCATCACCAGGATTGTGAAGGAGGCGACCGCTTATCGTACAATTTGCCCTATAACCAGGATGCTTTGCTGAAAGACATCATCAGTGCTAACCCCAATACGGCCGTCATCCTGGTTAGTGGAAACGCCGTAGCTATGCCTTGGTTGAATAACATTAAAGCACTCGTTCAGGCCTGGTACCTGGGTAGTGATGCCGGTTATGCCCTGGCGGATATCCTCAGCGGCGACGTAAATCCATCGGGTAAACTGCCATTCAGCTTCCCCGTAAAACTGGAAGATAATGCAGCCCACTCGTTTGGTGAGCTTTCCTATCCGGGCGACAGCATCGACGAGTACTATAAAGAAGGAATTTTGGTGGGCTACCGCTGGTTCGATACGAAAAAGATTAAACCGCTCTTCCCTTTCGGATACGGACTCTCGTACACCAACTTTGAATACAGCAACCTGACAACCGACAAAAAAGACTACACTGCCGACGACCAGGTCACTGTTAAATTCAGCCTGAAAAACACGGGTAAGATAGCTGGTGCCGAAGTTGCCCAACTGTATGTTTCCGATCCGAAATGCTCGGTCATGCGTCCCACGAAAGAGTTAAAAGGCTTCCAAAAAGTGATGTTGCAAGCCGGCGAAGCAAAAGAAGTATCGATAACTGTGCCGGTAAGTAGCTTTGCCTTTTACTCCGAAGACGCTCAGAAATGGGTTGTTGAACCCGGTGAATTTATCTTGCAGGTAAACAGCTCGTCGGCCGATAACCAGTTGACCCAAAAGATTAAGGTCGATTAACCAGCGCAACCTGCAATGACGGGTTTCTGAAATTTTAATAAAGACTCAACTATAGAAATACCTCAATAACAATGCGCCTGTAATCCCAACAACGAGGCGAACAAAAATGCTTACCCAATAACAATTTACAACAAGGCATTACCAAACGCAGAGGCCACGACTAAAAATCATGGCCTCTTTTATTT
>NZ_JBZQJF010000252.1:0-20653 GCF_059905295.1 Mangrovibacterium sp. | reverse complement strand
GATACGGTTTGGTCATCCGCCCAAGTGTCATCCGGGTAGTATAGATGCGGTTTGGACATTTGCCCAAGTGTCATCGGGGAGTATGGATGTGGTTTGGATATTTGCCCAAGTGCCAACCGGATAGTATAGATGTGGTTTGGACAAATGCATGAGCCTGACCCGGAGGGGGGCATGTGCTTCAGTGCCCTGATGAAATCCTGCCGGCAATTATTCGTCAGTACCTGGTTAACGGTCTTTCGAGCCACGAACCACATTCAATGTGGAAAACACAGTGGGCTAAGGCTTGTTTGGTTGAATGAACTGTTGTAATTTGCAGGATCGAGTGAGGGACTTTCGATAAAAGTTAAGCTGGTTTGTATGTTTTTAGGAACGAAGTGGCTGTGGGGCACTTCGTAGGAGAAGATTTTTAATAGTTGTCAATACTAAAAAGAGATTATTATGAAACAGATCAGCTTTCGTCATTATCGTAACAGTGACTTCATTCGTTTATTCAGCGGAATTCTTTTCATCTGTAAAGACTACGCCCTTGACGTGTTGCAGGCGATTCGTGTTGCCGCTTCCTATCAGGAAATGCAGGCGCGCGAAACCCGCTTTAACCTGGCACTCGATAAAAACAATAAAAACCCCTATACCATCTTGGTTGCCGATGCCGACCTGAAACGCGACGATGCTCTGGATGCTTTCAAGTATTATTTGCTGTATTGTACTAAACAGCCCGATCGCACCATTCGTGCTGCTGCAGAGCGCCTGATTGTTGTAGTGCAAACCTTTGGCTGGTCGATGCAAATGGATAATTACTCGGAGCAAAGCAAGAATGTGCGCAGTGTAATTGCCGAAGTTGGGGACAATACGAACTTACAGGATGACCTTGCAACCTGCTCGTGTGGAGTTTTGTTTGACTTGATCAAACGTACGCAAGGTGATTTTGAAGAAGTCTTGAATGCCTTTAACCGGCACGAAACGAGTTTGAATAGTGTGAATCCGGCAGTTGAAAAAGCCTGGTTGCGCCAACTGGTGACTAATATGGTTGATGATTTAAACTATCACATCCGCCAGCAAACCAATACCGAATGCACGGAAATCAGTAACCGGTTGTCAACGCTAAGCCAAAGCATTGCCAGTGAGCTGAAGGCTCGTGCTACCCGTGCTGAGCAATAAAGCGGGAACCAGCATTGCGGGAAAGAGCTAGGGCTTCGAAGCTAATTGGTCAATAAGCCGGCTATTGTTTGCCGGCTACGGTATAGCCGCGTTTTTCGATGGCTGCAGCAATGGCTTTTTCGTCGGTCTTCGAAGGATCGTAAACCACCTTGGCGGTCGAATCTTCGTAGTTGGCTTCAACGGATTGAATTCCCGGAAGCTCGTTGACACCCTTTTGAACGCTTTGCTCGCAGTCCTCGCAGCTCATCCCATCAACATGATAGGTAATGGCGACCGGTTCTGCATGGACTGTTTCCGTGTTTGCATCAGCCGGTTGTTTGGCACTGTTTGAACAGGCCGTGAATAAAGCGATGCTAAAGATGAATAGAAGGATTGTTAGTTTCATTTGTCTTATCTTTAAATTACGTTTTTACTACTGCTCACTGTAACTAAATACTGCGACTTACTATTTCAGAAGTGGTGCCAGAATTTTCTCGCTTCCACTTTCGGCATCACCCATAATGGCATTTACATCGCTGCCCAGCAATTTGGAAAGCAGCCCGGCATTGATGCGCGAAATGTACGTTTTGCCATCGGCCTTTTCAAAGACTGAAATGCGGCAGGGCATCATGGCCGAAATGTGTCGCTTTTCGTCGTTATCCAGAATCCGAACCGCAATATCGGGTTTGCAAATCGAGAATACCGAAACCGGCTGTACATCGAAACCGTGCTTTTGCATGGTTGCCTGTAAGTTATACTGGTGGGGAATGCTCCAGTTCTCGGCCTTGGTTGATTCTTCGAGTAAGACTTTCGTCCGTTCAAAATCGTACTTGCTCTCACTAACGGTAAACAGAAGTTTGGGCGCTAAGATTACGATTACGGCAAGGCTAATAAGTATTCCTGTTAAGATTCCTGCGACAAACATAAGGCGTGATTTTTTCATGGTTACGAGATATTTAGGATCTGTTTTCCATTAAAAACAGCTCATATACCCCGGAGGTTCATTAACGGTGAAACAGACTGTCGACGATGAGTGCAATCATCATAAACAAGTATAAAAAGTTGAGTTTGAAGAATGTCGGGCGCACCCGAATGTCTTTCTTCGTAAACAACTCAATGGTTGTTGAAAACAGCAAATAGAAGACGTAGAACAGGAGAATGAAAAGGGTTGTTTTCCCAATCAGCACTTTCATTCCTATGAGCAGGGCCGAGGCAATGGTCGCCAGGATCCAGGTGTAGGTTAACCGCTTAATTTGGTTCTCGCTAAAGATGTTGTGCAGACTTGGGTAGCCCGCCAGGCTGTATTCTTTGCCAAACATGAGCAAGAGCAACCAGAAGTGCGGTATCTGCCCGATGAAAAAGAAGGTGGCTACCCAAAAGATAACCGGGTCGGTAATGGAACCGCCGTCGGCAACCCAGCCAATGTATGGAGGAAGTGCGCCAACCAGCGAACCGGGAACAACAGCAAAGGCCGTGATCTTTTTTAGCGGAGTGTAGAATCCGTTATAAGAGAGCAAGGTCACGAAAGCTGCAACCCAGGCCATAAACGGGAAATGCATCAGCAGCACAATACTTCCGGCCAGTGCATAGCCGATAGCGATGAGAAGAGCTGTGTTGGGTGTAATTTTCCCCGATGGTATCGGCCGCTTTTGCGTGCGCGGCATCAGGGCATCAGTTTTATACTCCTGCCAATGGTTAACAGCTCCCGAACTGCAGGAGAATAGGAATACACCAATGGATAGGTAAAGGCCCGGTAGCCCAACTGATCCTGAATGGATCACGTAACCCGTCAGGGCTGATAAAGCAACGGGCAAAGAGATTCTCGCTTTGCCCAGTTCAAGTATAATTTTTAAGAAAGATGTTTGTGTCGATTTACTCACTTCAGTGTCTTAATATATTCAATTATTTGAGAGATCTCGGTGTCGCTCAGCTGTCCCTGGTACGATTGCATCAATCCTTTGTTAAAGCCATCCACGATTTCCGAATTAGGATCTAAGATCGATTTTTTGATGTATGCATCATCCACTACGACAGTTTTGGTTTCACCACCGGCTTTCACCACGACTTCATGACCATAGACACCCTTAAACGTTGGACCAACCAATTTGTTCCCGTCAACAGTATGACAAGCAAAACATCCGATGTTGGACATGATTCGCTTTCCGGCGGCAGCGGGTGAGTCCACCGTTTGAGCCGACTCTCTGGCGGTGGTGTCGGTATACCATTTGTTGAATTCATCCTGAGGCATGGTTTTCACCAGATTGTTCATGTAAGAGTGTTGCAGCCCGCAATATTCGGCACAGAACAAGTCGAATACACCTTCTTTTTCGGGAATGAACCACATAAACTTATCGTCGCCGGGGACGACATCTTCTTTCACCCGGAATGCCGGGATGTACAGTGAGTGAATAACATCCAGTGATTTCAGGTTTAGTTTCACCGGTTGATTCATCGGGACAAAAAGTGTATCTGTCGTTTTGCCGTTTTTATACTCAAAGGTGAAGTTCCACATCCGGGCGATCACGTTAATCTCGAAGCTGTCCTCGGGAGCTGTCTTCATCGGTTTCCAGCCGGCCCAGCCGAAATAGAACATCACCATCACCAGGATGGTTGGAATAATCGTCCAAACGATTTCCAGGGTGTTGCTGCCTTTAATTTGTTCAGCATGCGGGTGGCGCTTCTTGTTATACTTATAGATGAACCAGATCATGGTCAGTGTTAAACCAATCAGAAAAACGAAACAGACTCCCAGTATGAGCAAGAATGCCCGGTCGACACCGGATACAAAATTAGAGGCTTGTTGTGTTGCTAATATATACATGGTGCTTATCTGAAAGAGTAATCAATAAAGGTGATTATTAATACAGCCATAAAAACTGCAAATACGAATCCAACCATGATGCGGATATAGATTTTATCAAACTTCAGGTGCATAAAATGGGTGAGCACCAGGTACGACTTTAGCGATGCGAAAATTAAGGCAGCTGCTACGGTTAGTCCACCTAATTCGATTGCTGTAATTTTTACCGACAGCATCGTGAATGTCACCAATGCTGCCAGGACTATCAGGTAAGTACGATAGGGGACAATATGTGGTTTTTCTTGTTGCATACTTCTTCTTTTTAGGTTAGTGAATCAGGTAGAATAATGGGAACAGGAAAATCCAGATCAGGTCGACCAGGTGCCAGTACAAACCTGCGTTTTCAAGTAAAGCAGCTCTTTCGGCATGAACGCGGCCGGATGAAACACCGGCAAAGGCAAATCCGATAACGACCAGCCCAATAATAATGTGAAGTGCATGTAAGCCGGTCATGACGAAGTAGAGACCAAAGAATAAAATCTCGCCCTGGCTAAAATTGTCCAGCATATATTGCGAACCGGGCCAAATACCGTGTTGGAACTTAACACCCCACTCAAAATATTTATTCACCAGGAAGACCAGCCCCAATACAATGGTGATGGACATCAGGAGAAGGACCCGGCTTTTTTTCTTTTCCTGCAATGCCGTTGTCGACATGGCAATGGTCATACTACTCACCAACAGGATGATGGTGTTAATGGTACCTATTGTCACGTTCAATTCTTCGGCTCCCAGGTGAAAAGCATCCTGGTTGCGAAACCGGTAAACGGAGTAAATGAGGAAGAGTGCGCCAAACAGCAATAGTTCGGTGAAAATAAAGAGCCACATCCCTATTTTCGAAGCTTCGGCATCGTAGTGTTCATCGTGATGAGTAACTTCTGACATAAGCTAAGGTTTTAATATTCGTATGGTCCGTCTTTTTCTTCATAGACCGGAGTCGTTTCAAAATTCTCAACCGGCGGGGGTGATGGAATTGTCCATTCCAATGTTTTTCCATGCCAGGGGTTCATTTCAGCAATCGGTCCACTTTTTGCCGATCTGAAAAGGTTGATCAGAATGATGGCTAAACCAAAAGCCATCACCCATGAACCTAAGGTTGACAGGATATTGGGACCATGGAATTCTTCCAGATAGTCGTAATAACGACGTGGCATGCCTTCCAGCCCAAGATAGAACATTGGTCCGTATAAGGCCAGAAACCCGATAAAGAAGATGATCCATCCTGCGTTAGCCCAGGTTTTGTCGTACATGCGGCCAAACATTTTCGGAAACCAATAGTGGATGGCGCCAAAGAAGGCAAATCCAACTCCACCGAAGACGATGAAGTGGAAGTGTGCCACTACAAAGGCCGTGTCGTGTACATATACGTCGGTTGCCAAGGCACCTAGTACCAAGCCGGATAAACCACCGATCATAAATACAAAGATGAAGGAAACTGCCCAGTAGAATGGTGTTTCCAGCGATATCGATCCTTTATACATGGTGGAGATCCAATTGAAAACTTTAATGGCGCTGGGTATGGCAACTAAAAATGTTAAAATTGAAAAGGTATATTGGGCTGTTCCACTCATCCCTGCTGTAAACATATGGTGCCCCCAAACAAAATAACCCACAAAAGCGATGGCTAAGGTTGAGGCGACGATGGCTTTATAACCGAAGATATGTTTTTGTGAAAAGGTTGGAATGATCTCCGAGACTGCGCCCATAGCCGGTAAGATCATAATGTAAACGGCCGGGTGCGAGTAAATCCAGAACAAGTGTTGGTATAGAATTGGGTCGCCTCCTAAGGCGGGATCAAATACCCCGATACCGAAAATGCGCTCCAGTGAAACCAGGACCAGGGTGATCCCCACTACCGGAGTCGCCAACAGTTGAATCCAGGCTGTTCCGTAAATGGTCCAGGGGAAAAGAGGCATCTTCGTCCAGGTCATGCCCGGTGCCCGCATGCGGTGTATGGTAACAATGAAATTTAAGCCTGTGAGAATGGATGAGAAACCGAGAACAAAGGCACCAAGAATCGCTGGTAGCATATTCGTTCCGGTTTTGAAACTATAGGGAGCGTAGAATGTCCATCCCGTATCCGGAGAACCATTTCCGAATATAACCGATGAGAGCACCATGAATGCTCCGGCAATATAAACGTACCATGAAAATAAGTTCAGCCGGGGGAATGCCACGTCTTTGGCTCCGATCATAATGGGCATCATGAAGTTTCCGAACACGGCCGGTAGACCGGGGATAACAATCATGAAGATCATGATTACACCATGAACCGTGAAGACTGCATTATAATCCTGCGCTCCCATGATTGTTTTTCCGGGGGCAATCAGTTCCAGTTTCATGGCTAAGCCAAGGCAAACACCGACTAAGAACAGTGTCATCATGGAGAACATGTAGAGCAGGGCAATTCTTTTGTGGTCGGTGGATAAAATCCACGCGAATAACCCTTTGTACTTACCTTTATAGTCGAGGTAACTGACGTCGTGGGGTATTTGAGAACTAGCTTGCATAGAGTAGGTGTTTTATTTCTTCTTTTTAGGTTTGAATATCAAGAACAGGAACAGGATTAAGGCGATAAACAAAATCAGAGTTCCGGTAATTTTCGTGACATTGAGCGCGTATGTTTGTCCAACAGGATCGTAGGAATAGCAGAATTGCAGTACCTTATTGATTGTTGGTCCCGACTGGCCTTTGTTGGCTTCAACGATCGCCATCTTGAACTCGAAAGGCAAAAAGTAAATGCCGTTCAGGTAACGTGTGATTTTTCCGTCGGGGCTGATTACCATGACTGATGCAGCGTGCAGAAAGTCATTCCCCTGACGTTTGTATTTGAAACCAACGGCATTGGTTACTTTGGCGATACTGGCGCTGTCGGATATGAAAAACTTCCAGCCTTTGGCAATCTCGTCTTTCTTCTTGACCAGGTTGAGGTAATTGTTCTTCTTCCGCTTGGCCAGCTCTAAAGTTTCTGTGGGATCGAAGCTAATGGTTAGCACCTGGTAATCTACCCCGGGTTTCAGGTCCGACTTGTCCATCACTTCGGCAAGCCCTTCCATTAAAGGGCTGCAGATTCCGGGGCATCGAAAATACACCAGATTCAGTACTGTTGGTTTGTCAATCAAATCGGTCAGTACAACGCGCTGCGAATCCTCATTAACGATGTAAATATCTTTGGGTAGGTACTCATCCAAATGTTCCACAACGCCAATTTCAGGATCGCTGTTTGTATCATTGAATGTAACGTTTTGCGACAATGAAGTTTTCGCAATAAAAAGCAGAGCAAGTCCGATTAGCAGAGTTAGGTTAGCTTGTTTGATCTTCATCATAGATAGTTGTGATTTTCAATAAATTCGACTCGTTCAATGTTCAAGATAAAAACCAGAAAAGCCTATCGAATGTTTAACCAAAATGCTATAAAAATATCTTTTACTAAAAAAATGTCGATTTCCTGTACTTAAATTAGTCAAAATACATCCTTCTGCACTATGTTTCAATTAGGCAATTGGGGGGAGTCTGTTTATCGATGTTGTTTTTTACCCTCCGGTTGTTTGGCATTGGGTGGGGTAGTTCCCTGTAGCGATTGGATGTAGGTCAGTACGTCATCAATCTGACGATCCGAGAGTTGATTTTTGTACGAAATCATGCCCTTTTCAATTACGCCGTCCAGAACAACCTTTTTCAGGTCGTTGAAACTTCCACCGTGAATCCAGTAATCGTCGGTCATGTTCGGGCCAACCAAGCCTTCCCCGAGCTTACCATGGCAAACGGCACAGATTTTACCGAAGATAGCTTCGCCGGCAGCGAGTATCTCTGTTTGGCTTCGATTGGTGCCGGTAGCCTCTGCCTCTTCCTGTTGATAAAGGGGAGTTGACTCGTTTGGATAGCTCCCTTCTGCCTCGAGCTTATCATTATCAAAAACAAAAGTGAGAACAAGGTAGCTCACAACCAAAATCAAGGTGGCGTAAAGCGAATATTTGAGTCCCGGAGATAGTCGAAGATCTTGCTCTGTTTTCGGGTATTTCTGGTGGTCTTTATCCTGCATCTTATTCATAAAATGTATGGGTGAATGATAACTTTTGTATGTTCTCCGATTATGGGACTTTAGCCCGTTTTTTCATATGGACGGGAATGATTGAACCCTTTCCGTTTTGATTTTATTTTCTGTTAAACACACGCAACTTTTAAATGGTTGAATCGGGTGTGAATATTTCGCCATTCTAAATGAGATGAATAAGTCCCTTTTATAGGGCAAATGTTTGAAAGCATAAAAGTGAAATTTTTTTTCAAAAAAAATATTGAATCCCTTTTTCATTTAAGAAATTTAAAGTCAGTAACTTGTTCTGTGTTAGCGATAATCGGATTAAATTATCCTTAATTAAAATGCTCAACATTGTTATTTAAAGGTTGTTTCACTACTTTGTTAAGATTTAATCAGGTAAACAGCGAGTAGGTATGAAGAAACAGAATGTTTTCATGCGGATCTGGAAGTTTTATTTTGACGGATTCCGAAACATGAGTGGATGGGGCAAGCAAGTATGGATTGTGATTCTGCTGAAGCTATTTGTGATGTTTGTCGTGCTGAAGCTGTTCTTTTTCCCGAATTTCCTAAAAACGAACTTCGATAGCGATGAGCAACGAAGTGAGCACGTGCTGGAGAATTTAACCAATACAAAATAAAAAAATCACATGTTAGAAGCAATCGACTTATCTTTAGTAAACTGGTCGAGGGCGCAGTTTGCCCTGACGGCCATGTATCACTGGATTTTTGTTCCGCTCACATTGGGGATTTCCTTTCTTGTCGCCATTATGGAGACAATTTATGTGAAAACAGGAAATCCGGAATGGAAGAAAATAACTAAGTTTTGGATGACTTTATTCGGGATCAACTTCGCGATTGGAGTGGCTACCGGTATCATCCTCGAATTTGAGTTTGGGACAAACTGGTCCAATTACTCCTGGTTTGTGGGTGATATTTTTGGTGCCCCATTAGCAATTGAGGGTATCCTGGCTTTCTTTATGGAATCCACCTTTATTGCCATCATGTTTTTTGGATGGAAGAAGGTGAGTCAGAAAGTCCACCTGACAGCTACCTGGCTAACCGCTATTGGCGCCAACCTGTCGGCCTTGTGGATTTTGGTTGCTAACGCCTGGATGCAGATGCCGGTGGGTATGCATTTCAATCCTGAAACTGCCCGTAATGAAATGGCTAGTTTCTGGGATGTTTTGTTCTCACCAATGGCCGTCGATAAATTCCTCCATACAACATCGTCGGGATTTGTGCTGGCTTCCATTTTTGTTATTGGTATTTCAGCCTGGTTTATCCTAAAGAAACGCGAGATTGTGTTTGCCCGCAAGAGTATTTTGGTAGCCGCAGTCTTCGGTTTTCTTTCTTCCATTTATGTGATTTTCACCGGTGACAGTTCTGCCCGCTCCATTGCACAGCATCAGCCGATGAAATTTGCTTCTTTCGAAGGTCTGTATAATGGTAGCGAGGGGGCCGGTCTGATCGCCATGGGGATTATGTCGTCAACAGAGACTGATCAACACAATGAAAACCTGATGGACTTCAACGTGAAGCTGGAGATTCCCAACATTCTTTCATATATGGCCTATATGGATTGGAATGCTTTTGTTCCCGGGATCAATGACCTGATTGACGGGAATGAAAAATACGGCGTCATGTCGGCTCATGAAAAGATTGAACGCGGCAAGTCTGCTATTCTGAAGTTGAAAGAATATAAAGAAGCCAAAGATGCCGGAAACGAAGAGCTGGCGTCGAGCATTAAAGCAGAATTTCAAACCAAAGAGTTTCAGGAGAACTATTTTAAATATTTCGGCTACGGTTACATTACCGATCCTGCCGTCCTGATCCCGAGTGTACCGCTGTCGTTCTACAGCTTCCACATCATGGTGTTCCTGGGCATGTATTTTATCCTGTTCTTTTTCCTTTCTTTCTTATTTACAATTAAAGGAAAGCTGGAGAAACACCGCAAGTTTTTGCATTTGGCTATCTGGACCATTCCGTTGGCTTATCTTGCTTCACAATGCGGATGGATTGTTGCAGAGGTTGGTCGTCAGCCATGGGTTATTCAAGACCTGATGCCGACGATGGCTGCGGTTACCAAAATTAGTACCAGCGCCGTTCAGGTAACATTCTTCCTGTTTGCAGCCATCTTTACCTTGTTGTTGATTGCTGAACTGAAGATCATGATGCGTCAAATTAAAATCGGACCAAAAATTAAAGAAGAGGGAGGACACAACTAATGTTTGAAAGTTTATCACATCTCGCGTTACAGCAATACTGGTGGGTGATTGTTTCCCTGCTGGGTGCTTTGTTTGTCTTCCTTACTTTTGTTCAAGGTGGTCAAACTCTAATTTATACGATTGGTAAAAATGAAACCGAGCGTTCGCTGCTTGTGAATACGCTGGGCCGTAAATGGGAATTTACCTTTACTACCCTGGTGACTTTTGGAGGTGCCTTTTTTGCCTCATTCCCCTTGTTTTATGCAACCTCGTTTGGTGGTGCCTATTGGGTTTGGATGGCTATTTTGTTCTTCTTTGTTATTCAGGCAGTATCTTATGAGTACCGGAAGAAGCCAGCCAACTTCCTTGGAGCAAAGACCTACGAGATCTTCCTGATTTTAAATGGCGCTTTCGGAACAATCCTGGTTGGAACCGCTGTTGGTACCTTTTTCAATGGTGCTATGTTTAGCTTAAACGGAATGAATAACGTAAGCTGGGAAACCCCTTTCCGTGGTTTGGAAGCTGTACTTACATTCCACAATGTGGCTTTAGGTTTAGCTGTGTTTTTCCTGGCGCGTGTGTTGGGTGCCTTGTACTTCATCAACTCGGTTGACGATGCTAATGTATACGAACGCAGCAAAAAGCAAGTGCTGGTGAATGCTATTCCGTTTTTGGTGTTCTTCCTGTACTTTCTGATTGCTTTGTTGCTGAAAGACGGCTTTGCCGTGGATCCTGCAACCGGAACAGTAAGTATGGAAAGCTTTAAGTACCTGCACAACCTGCTGGCTATGCCTGTAGTTACGATCATCCTGCTGGTTGGTGTACTTAGTGTTCTTTGGGGAATCTTTTCAACTTTATTCAGAGGTGCACAAGGCGGTATATGGTGTGCCGGTGGTGGTACCGTATTGGTGGTTTGGATGTTGTTCCTGATTGCCGGTTTCAATAATACCGCTTTTTACCCGTCAATTGCTGATTTGCAGTCGTCACTGACTATTCAAAACGCTTCATCAAGTCATTTTACTTTGACAGCTATGAGCTATGTTTCGTTGTTTGTTCCTTTTGTGCTGGCCTACATTGTTTGGTTCTGGCGTGCTATGAACAACAAGAAAATTGATGCCGAAGAGATTGCCGAAGATTCACATTCATACTAAAACAGAAAACTATGTATTTGAAATCAATCATTTTATTAATAAGCTGGCCGGTACTGATTGCCATTTCGCTTTACCTGGTACAGTATGCTGTGAAAAAGTACAACGAAAGGTTGGAACACGTGAAAAAGAAATATGAAGAGTAAATCATATGAGCAAGCCTCGCGATCGCGAGGCTTGCTTTTTATACTTGCTATTTATTTGCCGAAGAAATAGGATAGTGAAATGGATATTCCCCGGTGTTTGAGACTCATGTCTCCGTAGTGGGTAATGTCGGACAGGCCGAACAGGTATTCTCCTGTAAACTGAAAATTAGCCATTTCAACTCCCGCTCCTACGTTCCACCCAAACGAAAATTTGTCGTAATCATCGTCACCACCCCCGAATTTGATATCTTCTTTTACTCCGTCAAATTTACTTTCGCCACTTAGCGCATAGCTGACAACGGGACCTGACAAGAAGAGTAATTTTGCGCCCGACATATCAGCTTTGAATAACAGGTTTAACGGCAAATCGAGATAGTTAAAATGATCATAGCCACTCAATCCTTCAACTTTGGCTTCGTAGCCTTTTTGCGAAAACAGGAGGGCTGGTTGCAGGTAAAGAAAATCATATAAAGGAAGTTCTCCAATAACGCCAGCCTGGAAGCATACCCTGGAGTCCATTGAAATATTGAGGCCCGAGGCATCGATATTGCCATTGGCAAAGTTAATGCCACCCTTCAATCCCCAACGTTGCCCGCTTGATGCAAGAACAAACAGGAGGGCAGCTAGGGTCACCATCAATCTTTTCATCGTTTGTTGAATTTTGGTTCTGCTTACTCTTACGATTTTCGGCTTACTCGCCTTGGATGATCAGGGGGATTCGGTTCAAGGTAAACCGCATAGATCGAGTGGGGGGCCGGCCCATCATGGCCAGTGTAAAGGTTTGGTTTAAGTTAGTGCCGAGGAATAATTCCCGGTCTTCCCATTTACGTTGAAAGTCAGGCTGTGGTTTGCCCGGTGATACGAGAAACATAGATGATCAAAGCCTCCGGAAGAAGACCTCAGGAGACACTAATTCTATCCATTTGAATCATGCTATACAACCAACAAAAAACGGCTCCCAAGAGGAACCGTTCTAGCTATTAAAAATTGTTATTAATGTCTTTAATGTGCTTAGGCCACAACCTTTTGAATGAGTGAAATGGCAATATAGCTGATGATGATCAGCGGCAAGCCGTACACGTTGAGGGTAACGAACAAAACGACGCACAACAATAAAAACAACAGGCGTATTTCGTTGCCTTTCCATTTCAGGTTTTTGAATTTCAGCGAGAACATGGGCACTTCCGAGATCATGAGTGCTGAAATAATGGCAATTGCTGTCAACAGGTTAAAGCGGTTCAGGATAACATGATCCAGCGCGGCGTTGGTTCCCCAGTCGACAACAACAGCGAGCGATGCATAAAACAAGGCATTTGCCGGAATCGGTAAGCCCAGGAAGCTTTCGGTTTGCCGGGTGTCGAGGTTGAATTTGGCCAGGCGGAAAGCTCCGGAAATAGGAACCAGCAAGGCTGAGAACAGGAAGATCCACTGTAACCAGCTGGCTTCAATATTTAATAAGGGACGAACCTCGCCAAACATGGCCAACTGCAACATGGATGTCAGCATAGCAGCAGGAGCCAAACCAAATGATACAAGGTCGGCCAGCGAGTCCATTTGTTTACCAATTTCGGAGTAGGAGTGCAGCAGGCGGGCAGCCATGCCATCCATAAAGTCGAATACCGAGGCCAGTGCAATGCAAATAGCAGCCCAGCCCAAATAACCTTGTACGCCCAGAAACACAGCTACACTGCCGGCAGCCAGGTTCATTGAGGTAATAAAATTAGGAACCCAGAAAAAGAAATCTCGAATTGTTCTCATTAGCTTAATTCTCCAATAATGGTTTGTGACCCGGTTACTTTGTCGCCCAGTTTCACATTCAGTTTGGTGTCGAGCGGAAGATATAAATCAACGCGTGAGCCAAAACGGATGAAGCCCATCTCCATGTCCTGCGTTACTTGCTGTCCGTCTTCGAGGAAGTTCAGGATACGGCGGGCAACAGCCCCGGCAACCTGGTTGGCCATAATCTCGCGTCCGTCGGCCATTTGGATAGCCGTACAGAAACGTTCGTTTTCGTCGGCCGATTTATCTTTAAAGGCGGCGTAAAATTCGCCTTCTTTATGTTTCAGGTAGCTTACTTTTCCCGGCACCGGAACCCAGTTGATATGGACATTCAGCGGTGACATAAAAATGGAAACCTTTAGGCATTTACGTTTCAGATACAAAGGCTCTTCAGCTTCCTCAATCACACACACTTTACCGTCGGCCGGGCAAATCACATGCTTTGGATTTACTTGTACGGTGCGGTTCGGGTAACGGAAGAACTGCAATACTAAAATTAAAATAACCAAGGCTGCCAGGCTGAATAAGCTGCTAACGATTGGCATGTCTTCCAAAAGCAAGCCAGCCAGAATTAATACCAGTGCAATCAGGATGGTATTGCGGATAATTGTTTTTCCCGCCGGATGAAATCTCATGTATTTTATCGGTTAAAATTGATATCAAACTAATTAGTCATACGCAAATGAGCCTGATTATATACAGGAACTTCAGTTTGCACACGAAATTCAAAGCGCTGCAAAAATAAGTAAAATTGCATTGCTTCGTCAGTTTTGATTTTAAAAGAAGCTAAATGAAGACTTCGAGGTAGCAAACAAAGACCGGAATGGCAAATAACAGCGAGTCGAACCGGTCGAGAATACCTCCGTGTCCCGGGAAGATTGTACCACTGTCCTTCACTCCAAACTGGCGCTTAATCATCGATTCTGTCAGGTCGCCCAAGGTGGCCGAAACCACAATCAGGAATCCAAGTACGATCCAGTGTACCATCGATATTTCAGTAATGTAACGGGAAATCAAGGCCGAAACAGCAACAGCAACCAGAGTCCCGCCTATGGCACCTTCCCATGACTTTTTAGGCGAAATGCGCTCGAACAGCCGATGCTTGCCAAAGCTTACGCCGAAAAGGTAAGCCCCCGAGTCGTATACCCAAATGATGATGAGCAAAGCCAAAAACAACTTTGGGGTATAATGACCGTGAAATTCTGAAAAAACCAGGTAGTTGCTCAGACTTAGGGGAACGGTAGCATAAATTAAACCGGCCAGGCTGATCGCAATATTTTGAAGTGAATGCTTTTTGTTAGCAAACAACTCGTTGACAAAGGTGATCAGGATAAAGGGGAAAATACTGAAAAACCAAATTGCCGAAAGATGTCCGGAGGCAATCAGGAAACTTAGTACAAATGTTAATGCTCCGGTGATGGAGGCCAACACACGATGTGGTTTGAACCCGGTTTCGCTGGTGACATTAAAAAATTCGTATAATGCACCGATTAAAATAGCGAGAAACAAGATGCCAAAAGTGTATTCACCAAAGTAAAGGCCGGCTAGAATAGTAGCAACGAAAACAATACCGGTAAGTGAACGAATGAGTAAGTTTTTCAATTGATCAGGTTTTTAAGAAGATCTAAAGCTTGTTCTTTATGGTTCTTGTGCACATAAACTTCTATCTGGCCAAAGCTTGGAATTGCTGAATTCATTTGATTTAGGACGACACAGTAAATCTCGTTGTCGGTTAAAACTTCACGGGCTATTTCTGCCTGGTAGGGCACTGTTGTCTGGTAAATCAATACAAAATCTTTTTCCATGGTTCCGATTAAAAAGGTTCGTCACACAGGATTACAATCAGCTTTTTGGGGCCATGCATTCCCATTACCAGCGTCTTTTCAATGTCGGCAGTCCGACTGGGGCCGGTAATGTTAGTGATTGAGCTCGGTAGTTTGCCATGGTATTTGGCCTGAATAGCCATCATGGCATCGTCGAGGTATTTGACCAGTTGCCGTTGATGGGCCAGCACAATGTGTGTTTCAGGGAAAACATGCAGCCTTCGTCCAGATGGGCTTCCGGAGCTAATCATGACTGATCCCAAATGGGCAACCAAAAACTCGCAACCGGTAATGCCGGCTTCCAGTTGCAGGAAGTCCCCATCGTTTTGCTGAAACTCAACTTTGCCGGTCAGGGCTTTCTGTAGCTCCGGGGTGGCACAAAATACATTCTGCCATTTTTCCTCAGCTTTCAGTTTAGCAATCAGCTCAACTGCTTCTGACAGGTTTTTGGGACGCAGCACTTTCCCGGCTACTAATTCCAGATTTTCCTGGAACCAATCGGCTAAGCTGCCTTTTGGTTCATGATATATCGG
Organism: Mangrovibacterium sp.; assembly: GCF_059905295.1. NCBI lineage: Bacteria > Pseudomonadati > Bacteroidota > Bacteroidia > Marinilabiliales > Prolixibacteraceae > Mangrovibacterium > Mangrovibacterium sp. The sequence goes on along the minus strand of NZ_JBZQJF010000252.1, from coordinate 4,984 downwards.
CGATTCGAAATCCGGCTCGGGAATGATTTGTTCCGGCCGGCTTTCTCTCGCTTGTTTTATACGGGCTAAAATATTTTCCCTCGAAGACATGATGCTATCTTATTCTGGTTTTTCTTCAACGTTTGGTGTCTCTTCTACAGGTGGCAATGGCTTATTTTCTGTTGCATTGCCGTTACCCGGCAGCTCTTCTTTCTGCCATGGGCGTTTCCCAAAGATTGTTTCCAAATCTTCGCCGAAGATGACTTCTTTCTCCAACAGCTTTTCAGCCAATTTGTGGTGTCCTTCTTCATTTTCTTTCAACACCTTGAGTGCACGAGCATATTGTTCGTCGATCATGAGCTTGGCTTCTGCATCGATTAACTCAGCTGTTTTTTCACTATATGGTTTGGTGAAACCAAAGTCGCTTTGACCGGTTGAATCGTAATAACTGAAGTTTCCAACTTTATCGCTCATACCGTAAATACTGATCATGGCATAAGCTGTTTTGGTTATTTTTTCAAGGTCGTTTTGTGCCCCTGATGAGATGTTCCCAAAAGCCAGTTGTTCTGCCGCGCGACCTCCAAGAGTCGAACACATCTCGTCCAGCAATTGCTCCTTGGTGGTAATAGACCGTTCTTCAGGAAGGTACCAGGCAGCACCCAGTGCTTTTCCGCGAGGAACAATAGTCACCTTCACCAGCGGATGCGCATGTTCCAATAGCCAGCTAATGGTTGCGTGACCTGCTTCGTGGTAAGCGATGCGCTTTTTCTCGTCTTTCGAGATGATTTTATTTTTCTTTTCCAGACCACCAATAATCCGGTCAACGGCATCAAGGAAATCCTGCTTGTTAACTTTATCGTGGTTGTTCCGGGCAGCGATCAGGGCTGCTTCGTTACAAACATTGGCAATATCGGCACCTGAGAAGCCCGGTGTTTGCTTGGCCAGGAATTTAACTTCAACTTCATCAGAGAGCTTCAATGGACGTAAGTGTACATTGAAAATCTCGGCACGTTCATTCAGGTCTGGTAATTCAACGTGAATCTGGCGGTCGAAACGTCCGGCACGCATTAATGCGCGGTCCAGAATGTCGGCGCGGTTGGTTGCAGCCAGGATGATGACCCCTGAGTTGGTGTCGAAACCATCCATTTCTGTCAATAGCTGGTTCAAGGTATTTTCGCGTTCATCATTCGATCCCATATTGGGGTTCTTGCCACGGGCGCGACCAATGGCGTCAATCTCGTCGATGAAAACGATGCAAGGTGATTTCTCTTTCGCTTGCTTAAACAAATCGCGAACACGTGATGCCCCAACACCTACGAACATTTCCACAAAGTCGGAACCCGACATTGAGAAGAACGGTACGTTTGCTTCACCGGCAACGGCTTTTGCCAGCAATGTTTTACCGGTTCCCGGAGGGCCTACCAATAGAGCTCCTTTGGGGATTTTACCACCCAGTTTTGTGTATTTTGAAGGGTTTTTCAGAAACTCTACAATTTCTTCAACCTCCTGTTTCGCTTCCGACAGACCGGCAACATCCTTGAAGGTTGTATTCACGCGTGAGTCCTTGTCGAACACCTTAGCTTGCGATTTGCCCACACTGAAAATATTGCCGGCACCACCGCCACCAGTACCTTTACTCATGCGGCGGAAGAACCATAGATATAGTGCAATAATCAAAATGAACGGGAAAATCCAGCTGACAATTTCTCCAAAGTAATTGGTCTCTGTTTTCCATTCAATGCTTATTCGCTTGTCTTCCGGAAGTTCTTTCTCGGCTTCTTTGAATTCGTTTGCAAACACATCGGCCGGTCCAATTTCGAAATAAAAGTGAGGTCCGATTTTCTGAGGTGTATTAAAGCCTTTGTTCAGCTTATCCTCATATTTTTTGTAACTGCTTTCTTTTAGGGTAATCCGTGCTTCTTTTTCATTTACAACAACCAGTTTTGCAATATCACCATCTTTGAGCATGGTGTTTTTTACTTCCTGCCAGTTTGTCTGTACCGGTCCACTGCCAAAACTAAAATATTGGACGGCCAGGAAGACAATGATCGCAATCCCGTAAATCCAGTAGGGGTTAAATTTAGGAGGTTTTCCTCCCGGCTTCAGATTTCCGAGACTCGGACGTTTTTTGTTTTTGCTGTTATTTGATTTATTATCAGCCATTATCTACTTGTTTTCAAAATTTATTTCTTCAATTAATGCGTCAGCCCAAAGGTTTTCCAAATTGTAAAAGTTGCGGGCATCATGTTGAAAAACGTGTACCATTATGTTGGCATAATCGAGTAGGATCCACAGGGCATTTTGGTAGCCATCTTTGTGCCAGACTCTTTCTCCGGTTAGTTCCTCTACCGTATCTTCCACCGATCGCGCGATTGCTTCAACATGGGTATTCGAGTTACCGTTGCAGATGATAAAATAACTACATTCCGAATGATTGATTTTTCTGAGATCTATTTTTACGATATCCAAACCTTTTTTACGGTCAATGCCTTCAATAATTGCTTGAATCAGTTCTTCGCTTTCCTTCTCTTTCTGCGTTTTTGCCATAGATTCTTATTAGAAATACAAAGATAAATTTTTTCGCTTACTTTGATGTTTATTATTGTATTCGGTAATAAACTGAAAATTAAAAAAATAGTTTATTCGCATTTGTTAAAAAGCCTAAAAAATGAAGACATCGGTGATTGGTCAAACGGTTGTGCTTTTAGAACAGGTGGGCAGTACCAATAACTATGCCACCAGTCAAGTTCGTGAAAATGAAGTAGAAGAGGGGACTGTCTTTTTGGCAGTGAGCCAAACTGCAGGGCGTGGACAGCACACCAATCAGTGGGAAAGTGAGGATGGTAAAAACTTAACATTGTCGCTTGTGTTGCATCCCGAATTTCTGGAGATCAAAGATCAATTTCTGTTATCGAAAGCTGTTTGCCTCGGTATTGACGCTTTTTTGAGCCAATATGTTGATGATGTTTCGATCAAATGGCCAAATGATATTTATGTTGGTAACCGGAAAATCTGCGGAATCTTAATAGAAAATGCCATCATGAACGGGCGATTTAGCTCTTCGGTGGTTGGAATCGGCTTGAATATCAATCAGGCTAAGTTTATATCGGATGCTCCAAATCCGGTTTCCCTTTTCCAATTAACCGGGAAAACGTATGATCTGGATCAATGTCTGACCGAACTATTGAAAAATATCGATGCTTATTATTGTAAACTAATTGACGGTCAAATTGAAGAGCTTAACCGCTTGTTTGAGGCAAAGCTTTTCCGGTTGAATACCTGGCACCATTTTAAAGATGACCACCACGAGTACAGGGGGCGTATCGTTGGTGTCAATGAAATTGGTCAGTTGAAAGTTGAAGAAGAGAATGGCAGGCTGAATGCGTATCATTTTAAGGAAGTTTCATATTTAATATAGTTTATTTCGCTATTTTTGGTTCACTAAAGTAGGGGCAGGCTGGTAGGATTTGGACTTAGTATAACACTGCAATTCAGATTGAACATGAAAAAGAATTTATTTCTAGTTGGACTTTGGGCTAGTCTCACCCTTTTTATGACTAGCTGTCACAAAGATGAGGAAACAATCGTTGATGGAAGTGACGACACGACAGAAATCAGTGCTGCCACCCTGGCCACCAATCAGTGGATAAAGGACAATATGGAGACTTATTATCTGTGGAACACCCAGTTGCCCGATATCGATGAAACACAGGAAGAAGATCCGGCAGCTTATTTCGATAAGCTTTTATACACCGATGAGGATAAATGGTCGTGGATAACCGATGATTATGCTTCCTTATCTGCTGAGTTTAGTGGAGTTCCGGTGACTATGGGCTATGAACCGGCTTTTTATTTGTTTAGCGACGAATCAACCGTTTTCATTGTTGTTAAGTATGTATATCCAAACTCGCCGGCCGAAGCGGCAGGCTTAAAAAGAGGCGATATCATTCTAAAAATTGATAATACAGCAATGACTGTTGACAATTACTACGATTTATATTCGGGTGATAGTTATTCCGTTCAATTGGGGACGCTTAGTGGTAGTTCCATTGGATTGTCGGGTACTTCTTATGACCTGACTGCTCAGGTTGTATCAACCGATCCATCTGTTTATCATACGGTGCTCGATGTGGATGGAACGAAGATTGGTTATCTGGCTTATGTGGAATTTGTTGCCGGTGACAATAATACGTTTTTGAACTCGATGGACGATATATTCTCCGAGTTTAAAGCCGATGGAATTAGCGATTTGGTTGTTGACCTGCGGTATAACCCCGGTGGTGAAATTACGGCTGCCAATTACCTGGCTTCAACAATTGCTCCGGCTAGCGTTGTTGCGAACCAGGAAAAATTAATCAATTTGCAGTTTAACGACGATGTGCAGGCCGCTTACGAACATTACTACCCCGATGAACTTTATTATAGTTTTACCGATACAACAACAACCAACATGGATTTAAGTACGGTGTATTTCCTGACAACTTCAGGAACAGCATCGGCCAGTGAGCTGTTGATCTCCGGATTGGCACCTTATATGAATGTTGTTCAAATTGGAGAGGCTACTTATGGGAAATATACAGGTATGTACGTGTTGCCTGATGATAATGACGAATGGTGCATGTTGCCGGTTGTTATGAAATATGCCAATGCTGATGGTTATACGGATTTTAAAGATGGGTTAACCCCCGATTATGCAATTGACGATGACCTGCTGGACGCGGTTCCTTTTGGCGATACAACCGACCCAATGCTGGCAGAGGCTGTGAGCCTAATCACTACTGGTAGCCCGGTAGCGACTGCTTCCGTTAAATCAGCGAAAGTAAGTTTGATTAGTCGCGAGTTAAAACCGGGAAAACTGGAATTGAAGCGGAATTTATTTGTTCCGGCCGGGGAAAAGATACTTGAGAAATAAACCACTTGTTTGGTTGAAAAGAAAAATCCCGTTGAGTTATTTCAACGGGATTTTTTTGTGAAAGTCCCTGCTGAGTTCCAAGTTTCAAGTTTC
>NZ_JBZQJF010000251.1:0-10130 GCF_059905295.1 Mangrovibacterium sp. | reverse complement strand
GTTTTTTTGCATCAGTCAATTCTTTTTTTGACTGTGCATTGGCAGTTAATGAACCAATTAGCATTACTGCTACCAGAATTAAGTTTAACTTTTTCATATCTTTTTTAGATTTTAATTATAGTTCAAAGTTACATCCTGGAGTAGGGCGAGGGGTAACACTTATCGGAAGAAGAGTAGTAGTTTTAGGAAATGATCTTTTTAAGTTACAAGTTTCAAGTTTCCTAATGCAGGGAGCAAAGAAAAAGACCGCTCAAAAATGAACGGCCTTTCGTTTGTCATGGCGTATGTTATCAGCCGCTTAGGCTTTTGTTTTTTCAAGGAAGGGGTAATCGGTATAGCCTTTTTCTGCTCCTCCGTAAAAGGTATCGCGGTCGTAGTCGTTCAACCCGGCCTCTAATTCGATTCGTTTCGGAAGATCGGGGTTCGCAATGAAGTTCCGGCCAAAGGCGATGGCATCGGCTTTTCCGGCTTCAACATATTCGGCCGCTGTTTCCGGTGTAAAGCCATCGGCAGTAATAATGGTTCCCTTGTATGATTTCCAAAGGGCCTCTTCCTTGGCTGTTACATTTTCAATATCGCCCTGGCGATAACGCACCAGGTGTAAATAAGCCAGGTCGTAAGCATTCAACTTTTCAACCAGGTATTGATAAACCTCGTACGATTTCGGATCATACTCACCGTAAGGGTATGCAAATGGAGATAAGCGGATTCCTACTTTATCGGCTCCCAAAGTTTCAACCAGGGCATCGAGTGCTTCCAGAACGATACGTGCTTTGTTTTCAGCAGATCCGTTGTACTCATCGGTACGCTGATTGCTGGTTGCGTGCATAAATTCGTGCAGCAGGTAACCATTGGCAGCGTGTAATTCAACACCATCGAAGCCGGCAGCTAAAGCATTTTCAGCAGCCTTGCGGTAATCGGCGATTGTTTGTTTAATTTCTTCAACAGTTATAGCGCGGGGTGTTTCAAAGGGAACCTGTTCGAAGCTTGCTGTAAAGGTCATGCCTGGCGCAGCAACTTCCGACGGAGCTACAGGCAAACCTTCTTCCGGATGTAGGGAGCTGTGTGATACACGTCCAACGTGCCACAGCTGAACGAAGATCTTTCCACCTTCAGCATGAACGGCATCAGTAACTTTTTTCCAGCCTTCAATCTGTTCGGCACTGTAAATACCCGGTGTTAACGGATATCCCATTCCGATTGATGAAATCTGGGACGCTTCAGTAATAATTAGTCCGGCACTTGCGCGCTGGCGATAGTATTCCACGTTTAAATCGTTTGGAGCCAGGCTGCCCGGTGTTGCACGCATGCGTGTTAACGGAGCCATTACGATTCGGTTTTTTAGTGTATATGCGCCTAGTTGTAGCGGAGTGAATAATTTGTTTCCCATAATTGTTCGTTTTAGACCGATTGGTCGGTTTTCAGGCAAAAAAATTTAAAATGTTTCTACTTCTGTTTTAATCAGATCCACGATCTGTTCCAATTGTTTTCTGTTGTTTTCGATTCTGCTAATGATGACTGCACCTTCCAGCATCGTGTAAATCTTGAGTGCTTGTGTTTCGCAGTTGAGGCTTTCAGAGAATTCTCCACCTTCAACTCCTTCGCGAAGCATCGATGCAATAAATTCGCGGGATGCTTGAATAACCTGCTTCACACGTTCGCGAATAGCCGGATGTGTGTCATCGGACTCAGCTCCAAAGTTGATAACCGGGCAACCCCCGATTTCATCCCTGTGTTTTCCGTCCAGGGAATAATCGAGATAGGCCAGTAGCCTGGCTTTTCCGCCGGTGTAACTTTGAAGGTAGTCCTTCATACTGTTTACATAGCTTTGAGACAAATAATTGAACGCTTCCAGGCAAATCTCATCTTTGTTTTCGAAGTTCCCGTAGATGCAACCTTTGGCCAATCCGGTTGCCTCCATAATATCGCTCAGTGAAGCGCCGGCCATGCCCTTCCTGTTGATAATGGGAGCAGCTTTTTCGATGATAAATTGTCGTGTACGTTCTGCTTTGCTCATGATGAAACAAAAATAGACCATTCGGTCTAATAAATAAGACTAATCGGTCTTTTTTTTGATCGTCTTGATGAAAAATTAATGTTGAGGGGTTTTGTGATAGCTGACAAAGCTTACCGTATAATTCGAAATATCGGTTGTATGATAGCCATTGGCCAATATTTTTTACATTTTTGAGCGCAGAAAGAATAGTTAAAAATTAGTTTCGATGGAGCAAGAAGCAATCAAAGGACCAAAGAACCAGGGACGTGGCAACCGAACAACTGAAAAAGGTATTGAATCGATGTTTCGGCTGACTGCCAGTAATCAAATGCGACTGAGCTCGATTGGTGACAAAAAAGCCAACATCCTGATATCGATCAACTCAATCTTAATTTCGGTTTCAGCAGCTGTTGCCACCCGTCAGGCTATGGATTATATGCAGTTTATGCCGGCACTGGTCATTCTGTTTTTGTCGAGCCTGGTTTCGCTGATTTTTGCCATTCTTTCGTGCCGTCCTGAGATGAACCCCGCCCAGGTGACTAACGAGGATTTAAAGCAGCGGAAGGTTAACCTGCTTTTCTTTGGCGATTTTAACAAGATACCCTATCCAAAGTATCACGACGCCATGCGCGAAATGATGGATGATTACGATTACTTGTATGGAAACCTGATCATGGATCAGTATAATCTGGGGAAATCGTTATCCCGGAAGTATAAGTTACTGCGCATGGCCTACAATATTTTCATGTATGGCTTTATTCTGGCCGCCCTGGTTTTCGTTTTGAATTATTTGTTTGTGTAATAGGGCCGCCTGCTCCGGATTGGCTGGGGTAGGAAAGTTTGGTTATCTGGATTCCTTCTTTTCATGAAAACAGATGAACGCTAAGACGCTGTCCTTTGTCGTATTTCTCGGAGATATATTGAAGACAACCCGACACCCACTGATAACAATGACAACAGCATATCCCAAAGGCTTTCTAGCTTTTATCATTGTTGGCGATTCTTGAGAATTATGCTTGTTTTCTACCAATCATCCCCATTTTAGCCATTGAATACAGCTATCCAAGAACGCTTGTGCTTCACAAAGCCCAATGCCAAAGCCTGGATGACGCGTGACACATCTCCAAATGACTGTTAAAGGTGAATAAATGATTTTGGTGCTCCGGGTTTCGGGCAAAGAAATTTGTTAAACCAAGATCGGGATGCCGGCTTAAAGGGTATATTCTGGTGTTTGATTCAGGTAGTTAATAAGGCCCTGAAAATCCTTTTCTGTTTTGTAGATGTAGTCTTCCCCCAATTTCATGGAATGAACATGGTGGTACAAGGTGGTTATATTCTCCTTAGACTGATTGGTTAATTGTTCGCTAAGTTGCTTGAAAAGTTGTGTTCTTTTTGCTTTCATCATTTGTTCGTTTTATGCAATTTCCTTTCCACTTTGCAAATTCAGGGCCAAATATAACATTAAGCGTTTGGTTTACAAATCCATCTTATAATCTATTGGAATACCGAATTCGTATTTTAGTCGGTTTTCATCTGCTCAGACAAACATTTTAGAGGTGAAAATATCGGCAATCCGTTCCAGCTTTTGTTGGTCGTATTCATTGTCTTTCTCAATGAGGTATTTTACGGTTCCGTAAAAGCCGGCGAGTAGTAATTCGGCCATCAGTGGTAAATCATCTTTTTCGATGGATCGGCATTCGCCTGAATCATAGGCATCTTGCAGTATTCGAATGATATAGGCCTTTTCAAACTCCATCATTCGGACGAAGCGTTCTTTGGAAATTCTTTTGTCGTAGTTCACATTGTTCACAATCCGGTAGATATTCGCCATGGATAGGGTACTTTTTTGAAACTCAATCATATATGTTTTGAGTTTGCAGGCGACTGTTTTTTGCTCTTCTACTTTGTCTTTCACCCTTTTCCGAAGTCTGGTTAACTCCATCTCAAGAACGGCGTCAAAAACTTCTTCTTTGCTGGTAAAGTAGTGGTACAGTGTGCTTTTTGCTTTGCCGCTGGCCGCAGCAATTTCGTCCATCGTTGTTTTCTTCAGCCCATACTGTTGAAACAGTTTTTGCGCCTGGTTAACGATCTCTTCCCGTACTGCTTCATCTTTATTCAAATTCATCTAAAACCGACTAAATTAGTTTTCTGGTCTAAAAGTAGTCCTGAATTCCTTTTTGTACAATATCCAACTATTTAAATTCTTCTACTGTTTAACAAACATTAACAGCTTTGCCGGTTTTGAGCTGCAGTGAAAGATGGAATCATCGTTTCTGGTGAATGGAACAGGGAAAATGGCTTGTTAGATGTGGACACTGATTGCTTGCATTCGTTTTTATGCCGGTTTATTCTGATGCTCTTTTTATAGATGTATCTGTGCCGGATCGTATTCTCATTTGAAAGTTTAGTGAGTCACTTAGGATGTAAAAACTAGGCTAATTTGACACTTTTCGTGAACTGATACATAATTTGAGTGTTTTCTAAACCAATAAGTCAATATACTATGAACACTGTTTTTACCCAGGTCAAGAATGCATTGGGCAAGCCCTATGACGATCTTCACTTTTTACTAAACTGCTTTAAAGAAGTACTGGAAGAGAATAACCAGCAAAAACTGGTTGGTTTGCTTCCGTGGTTAAACTCGACTGTTCCGTCGGAACCTGACTTGATCAGTAATGAATACATACACATGATGTCGATGTGTTTTCAGTTACTGAATTTGGTTGAGGTAAACGGAGCTGTGCAGAGCAGGCGCCACAAGGAAGATGAAGATATGGCGCAGGTGAATGGCTTGTGGGCAAATCAGTTTAAACAGTTGAAAGAGCAGGGGATTACCGAGGCTCAGATTTTGGAGGTTCTACCGAAAGTGCTCGTTGAACCGGTATTGACAGCACACCCGACTGAAGCGAAGCGGGCTGTTGTGCTGCAGGAATACCGCAAATTGTACTTATTGCTTGTGAAACGGGAAAACCAAATGTACACCCGCATTGAGCAGGCCGATATCCGTCAGGAGATCAAGCAAATATTGCATCGTCTGTGGCATGTTGGGGAGATTTATATTGAAAAACCGCGTCTCGAATCAGAGCTGGATAATATTCTTCACTACCTGACCAATGTATTCCCGGGTGTGATTATGATCCTGGATAAGCGCTTACGTCAAGCCTGGAAAGAATCCGGTTTTGATCCGAAAGTGCTGAATAATTCAGACTTGTTACCGGTACTTTCGTTTGGTAACTGGGTTGGTGGCGACCGTGACGGCCATCCTTTGGTAACACCGGAGATAACGAAAAAGACCTTGGAGAAACTTAGGATCCATGCCTTTTATATCATTAAAAATGAATTGAAAGATCTGGCTCAGAAGCTTAGTATCTATCACAATATATCGGAGGTAAGTCCGAAATTTACGACTCGCATTCAGGAACTTCGCGAGGAGGTTGGTCCGGCTGCAGAGGTCGAACTGGAAGATCATGCCGAGGAGGTTTTTAAAGCCTTTGTGCTGATCATGATTCAGAAAATACCAATTGATCTGAGCCGTGAGTTTAACCTGGAGTTGGAAGACCGCGTTAACAGTTACCGGAGTTCTATCGATTTGATTGCAGATTTAAACCTGCTTTACGAGGAATTGGAGAACTGTGGAATTGGCGAAGTTGCTCACCTGGATGTTGGCCGTGCCAAACGGATTCTGAAAATCTTTGGTTTCCACCTGGCGAAATTGGATATTCGTCAGAACAGTGCTTATCACGAGAAAGCTTTGAAACAACTGGTAACCGCTTCGCTTGGTGAGGAAGCTGCAGCACGCATCGAAGAATCGCAGGAAGCAAAGCGGGCATTTTTGGATGAGGAACTAAAGATTAACCGTCCGTTTTTGGTGCAGCATCAAAACCTGGATGTGGAAGGTCAAAATGTAATTGGTTCCTTGCAGGTAGTTGGCGATCATGTTTATAAATACAGTGTGAATGCTTTCGGAAAGCTGATTGTTAGTATGACCCGAAATACGGAGGACTTGCTGACGGTTTACCTGTTTATGCGCGAGGTTGGTTTGATCGTTAAGAAAGACGATAAACTGGGTGCTGTTTTGCCGGTAGTACCGCTCTTCGAAACAATCGAAGACCTGAAACTGAGTCCGCAAATACTGGAGGATTACCTCCAACACCCGATTGTACAACAAAGCTTGAAAATGCAATCCTGGGAGAATCCCAACGGTGAGCTCATCCAGGATGTGATGGTTGGATACAGCGATAGTAATAAGGATGGCGGAATTTTAGCAAGTTCCTGGTTTTTGCACGAAGCACAAAAAGAACTGACAGAGGTTGGTGCCAAGTATGGTGTGAAGATTCGGTTTTTCCACGGTACCGGAGGTAGTATCAGCCGCGGTGCAGGGCCAAGTCACTGGTTTATTAAAACCTTGCCGTATGGTTCTATTAATGGTAAGTTCCGGGTTACCGAGCAGGGAGAAACAATTGAGCGTAAATACGCCAACCTGGTGAATGCTGCTTACAATTTGGAATTGATGGTATCGAGTGTAACGGCTCAAACCGTTTTACACGAAAATACCAAAGGGAAACGCGAGGAAGTAGAAAGCTTGTTCCGTCGTTTGGGAGATCGGGGGCGTTATTATTACCGTCAACTGATTTCCGATCCCGATTTTATCACCTTCTTTTCGCAGGCTACACCAATCGATGTGATTGAGTCGAGTAAAATCGGTTCCCGTCCGGCGCGTCGTACCGGAAAACGCAGTATGGAAGACTTGCGGGCGATCCCCTGGGTTTTTAGCTGGTCGCAGTCGCGTTTCAACATTACGAGTTGGTACGGCGTGGGTTCAACCTTGAGTGAGTTGAAAAATGAGAATCCGGAAGAATACAATAGCTTATTACAATTTGTGGAGTACGATCCGTTTGTGCGCTATGTGATGACCAACCTGGATAGCAGCCTGGCGTCGACTGATGTGCGAATCATGGAAAAGTATGCTTCTCTGGTTGAAGATGTGGAGATTCGTGAACGGATCATGGAGGTGATCAAAAATGAATTGGAACTGACCCGCAAGATGGTGGCCGATGTACTGAAAAGACCAATAAACGAACGGCGCATCAACCATTATTATTCAACCATACTAAGAGCCGAGGCCTTGAATAACCTGCACGATGCACAAGTCGAGTTGTTGCAAAAGTGGCGTACAGCGAAAAAAGAAAAATCGAAAGATGAAGATCACTATCTGTTTGCGCTGCTGCAGTGTGTCAATGCAATTGCCAATGCACTTGGAGCAACGGGGTGATTCGGGACAGATTACAAATTAAATCAGAATGAAGAAGACGATAGAGCGAGTGAGCTCGCTTTTTCCGGGAGCTACTCCTTACGAGGACGTACTGGAAGAATATTGCCAGCGAATGATAACAGAGCATGGCGTAGAACTGCATGAAACGATTTCAGCGTATTCGCTTTGCCCGGATGAATTGAATAACCCGGTTATTGAAAAGATCCGGGAACTGTATGGACATACTTTTGCGCTTGGAGGCGTTAGTGGTTATCCCTTTACCGGAGTAACCGGTTTTAATGCTTTTGGCGATCACATTCCCGACGATGGGAACGCTTTCATTTTTTACGGTCCGCATATGGGAATTAATGGCGAAAGGAACGGATACGTTCATCGGCCGGGGCAAGAGCGCGGCACGCTTTCATGTGGTGCGGCTTTGGGAGCATACCAGCAATTGGTGGATTCGGATTTTGCAGTTCCGGAAATCAATTATAACGACTATCAGCAATGGCGAATTAAGCAGTTTTTTTTGCCAAAGATTGATCAGATCTCGAAATTGACACCGGAATTGAATTTAATCGATATCATATTCGACGAAAGCCGGTTGTTTGTGCTTGAGCAGGCTGAACGGATTAAGAAACAGTTTACAGCCCGGCAGATGTATTTGTTGGGTGGGGTGGTGTTGAATACCCCTTTAACGATGCCGGACTATATTCAGGTTCGCGCTTTCGATGTGATTTAGGAAGTTGAACCCTCAGATAGTCGGATTTTTGGATGATTGGATAGTCAGACTACCAGCAAAAAGTAGCAAGTAACCAATCCCCGATGAAGCGGGCCTATTGGCTTTCTTACTCCTACATTTTTTATTGGTTATTCTATATTTTACATTTCAATTGGATCACTGGATTGTTGGAATGAGGAGCGGCAAGAAACAGCCCAACAGGCTGACAGCAATAGCCCGCGGCATCGCCGTGGGATTAACTTAACCCTGTAGGGGTCCAATTTGGGTAGAAAGAACACTCCCTTCCGATCACGCGATGCTGGACGAAGCGAAAAGATTTCCGCGTCCTCCTGTGTCGTCCTCGCAATGACGAATCTAATGATTGAAGGATAGATGGAATGAAGGATTGAGGGAGCTTCAAGTTGACTCAAATTCTAAGCTTTAAATTCCAAAAGGGAGCTGGCAGGAAAGTGGTCAGTCGCAGTCGCAATAACCAGTAACTAGACACCCGCAATAGCCCCCGCTCGTTCGGATTTGCAATCCGAACGCAACCAGTCAAGGATTTGTAATTAGTGGTGGTCGAAAGATTCTTAGCATTTTCTAATTTTCAATGGTTATCAACAAAAATTAATACGTGAGTTTGTAAATAATTAGTGTCCAGGTTGATAGTCTGATTTCATCTATTGTTCTTTGTCAGAAAAATGAAGAAAAATGTTTTCAGGACAAAAAATCAATATTCAAAAAATTTTAGGTTTAGTACCAGACGAGCTTTTAAGTCGGTTGTGTATGGATACTAAAGTTGATTATTGTGCTAAAGTTTTGTATGGCAAGCGAATCTTCAACCTGCTCCTGTATGGACTGCTTACTACAGATCGGACAAGTCAGAGAACTTTGGAGGATCTGTTTAATAGCGATTTGTTTAAATCACTATTCAGCTACGATGCAGACATGAAAATATCCCGAAGTTCCATATCAACCCGATTGTCCACCATTGATACAGAATTCTTTCGATTGGCTTACGAGGGTGTTTACAACGAGTTCTCAAAATTCTTTTCAGCGAAGGAACAATTAAAACAAAAGATAATCCGGGTTGATAGCAGCATGGTTGCGGAGACATGTAACAAACTTAAAGAAGGTCTTTCTCCCGGCAGTAAAAAGAAAAACAAAGGAGCTTCGGTAAAGCAAATAAAATTTACTGCCGCATTTGATGGGCTAACGGCATGCGCATTTGATATTTTTACTGATCCAAGCTATGCAAGTGAAGATAGGGCTATCCCTGAAGTGGTTCTTAAAAATGCGTCTAAAGACGGCTCTCAAACAAACATTTATACATTTGATAGAGGAGTTACTGCAAGCCAAACCTTTGCAAAACTAAATCAAGAAGAAATTGACTTTGTTGGTAGGCTAAAGACCAATCGAAAGTTTGAAGTTATCACATCTGACACATTGACCGAGATAGATCGAGATTTGGATGAACTAACCCTGATAAGTAGTCAGATTATCCATTTGTATAAAGACAACAACGTTGATCAAACAAACATTTACCGCTTAATTATCGCAGAACGAAAAGAAAAAATAGATACTACGCCTCCTGATAATAAAGGTAAAGTCAAGAAGAAAGAGAATATCTTCTATTTTTTTACAAACAACCTGGCTCTTTCCCCAAAAGAGATTGCCAAAATATATAGGCAACGATGGGATATCGAAGTCTTCTTCCGTTTTATTAAACAAGAACTAAATGCTAGTCACTTTATATCTGTCAGTAAAAATGGGATAACAGTGATGCTTTATATGACACTTATTGCTGCCATGCTGTTGCAGCTCTATAAAAAACTTAACGGAGTAGGCTACAAAACAGCAAAACGAAGATTTACAATTGAGCTATGGCAAACACTTATAGCCGTTATTGTTAAGGAATGTGGAGGCAACCCAAGCTTGATTAATAATGGTTATTTTAATCAATTTTCAGTTCCATGATTTTGTCCATTCAAAATTGCCATCACCTTGTATTTCTTTCGACCACCACTAATTTTTAATCCCCTCTTTGGGGCGACACACATAACCGCTCTTATTGAATTTTGCATTGGGAACATTATTGCAAACAATATCAATTGCTTTTTTTGTATCTCCAAGACGGGCTGCCGTAAGTGCACCTTTTCCCT
>NZ_JBZQJF010000250.1:0-13093 GCF_059905295.1 Mangrovibacterium sp. | reverse complement strand
GTCACCAACTTTCAGTTCAGCATCCAGGTTATCCCATGGGTGAGGAGTCAATTGTTTCAGACCAAGAGCGATACGTTTTTTGTCATCATCGAAGTCAAGGATAACAACGTTCAATTTCTGATCCAACTCAACGATTTCGTTCGGGTGAGTGATACGACCCCAGCTTAAGTCAGTGATGTGGATCAAGCCGTCAACGCCACCCAAGTCGATGAATACACCGTAAGAAGTGATGTTTTTAACGGTTCCTTCAAGAACTTGACCTTTTTCCAGTTTAGAGATGATCTCTTTTTTCTGTTGTTCAAGTTCAGCTTCGATCAATGCTTTATGTGATACAACTACGTTACGGAATTCCTGGTTGATTTTAACCACTTTGAATTCCATTGTTTTACCAACGTACATGTCGTAGTCGCGGATTGGTTTCACGTCAATTTGCGAACCTGGCAAGAATGCTTCAATTCCGAATACGTCAACGATCATACCACCTTTAGTGCGGCATTTGATGTAACCTTTAATGATTTCGTCGTTATCCAAAGCAGCGTTAACACGATCCCAAGAACGCATTGCACGAGCTTTTTTGTGCGATAAAATCATTTGACCTTTTTTGTCTTCCAGGCTTTCAATGTATACTTCTACAGAATCGCCTACTTTCAGGTCAGGGTTGTAACGGAATTCGTTCAATGATACGATACCGTCTGATTTGTAACCGATGTCAACAACAACTTCGCGTTTGTTCATCGAGATTACAGTACCTTCCAACACTTCTTTTTCCTGAACTGTGTTCAGTGTGTTGTCGTACATTTTTTCAAAGTCATTAGCACCACGTTGACCGGCAAAACCTTCGTCTTCCGACTCCAGTGCAGCCCAATCAAAGTCTTCGTTGCTCACAGCAGCTGTCGCTACCTCTGCAACTTCTTCCTTGATCTCAAGGTTCTCTTTGTTTTCTACCATTTTAAATTTCAATTACTTAATAAGTTAGACATTATATTTTTTCTAATGCGCGGCAAAAGTATGATTATTCAGACTGATTACAAAGATTTTGCGCGCTTTTTTGCAAGATTTTACGGATTTATCACAGAATGTTTTCTTTGGAACGGATTTTATCGGGAAAAGATGCTTTGTCAAAGGAAAAGAGCTTAGATTTGTATAACGTCGTAGAATTAAACAGAATTTAGTACTAAACCTAAAACTGAATGAAAGGAATTATTTTAGCAGGAGGCTCCGGGACCCGCTTGTATCCGATAACACAGACGATCTCGAAACAAATCATTCCGGTTTACGATAAGCCCATGATTTATTATCCGCTGTCGGTGCTGATGTTGGCTGGTATTCGCGAAATACTGATTATTTCGACCCCGGAAGATTTACCGAATTTTGAGCGTTTGTTGGGCGACGGTTCTCAGCTCGGGCTTCAACTGCACTATAAAATACAGCCTTCGCCCGATGGATTAGCTCAGGCTTTTATTATTGGTGAAGATTTTATTGGTGACGATTCCGTGGCCATGATTTTGGGGGACAATATTTTCTATGGTTATAACTTCAGTTCGTTATTGAGCCAGGCGGCTGCCAATGAAGATGGTGCTGTGGTGTTTGGTTATTACGTGACCGATCCGGAGCGCTATGGGGTAGTTGAGTTTGATGCTGCCGGGAATGTGTTAGGAATTGAGGAAAAGCCGGAAGAACCGAAATCGAACTATGCGGTTACCGGCTTGTACTTTTACTCGAATGATGTTATTGCAAAGGCTAAATCGCTCAAACCGTCGAAGCGTGGAGAACTGGAGATTACGGACTTGAATCGTTTGTTTTTAGTTGAAAATAGGTTGAAAGTTCAGCTTTTGGGCCGTGGTTTTGCCTGGCTTGACACCGGCACACACGAAAGCTTATTGCAGGCGTCCAATTTTATTGCAACCATCGAGCAACGACAAGGACTTAAAGTTTCATGTATCGAAGAAATTGCTTTTAAGAAAGGATATATCACAGCAAAACAATTACTTGAATTGGCTGAACCGTTGAAAAAGAATAAGTATGGCGAATATTTAATTCGCTTAGCAAACAACGAGATTTCTTCATTCTAAGAATTAGGATTGATTAATATGCAGGTTGAACAAACACCTATCGAAGGATTAGTAGTTATTACTCCTCGCATTTTTGAAGATGAGCGGGGATACTTTTTTGAAAGTTTTCATGCTTTAAAATATAAAGAAGTGGGAATAGACGCCGACTTTGTTCAGGATAATGAGTCGAGATCGACAAAGGGCGTAATTCGCGGGTTGCATTATCAGACCGGCGATTCGGCACAAGGAAAATTGGTTCGCGTTACAGAAGGTGCGGTTTGGGATGTCGCAGTTGATTTACGGAAGAATTCACCGACTTTCGGGCAATGGTTTGGCGTTGAGTTAAGTGCTTTGAATAAAAAACAATTCTTTATTCCCAGAGGTTTTGCTCATGGTTTTTCCGTTTTGAGCGAAACTGCAGTTCTAACATATAAATGCGATAATTTTTATAACCAGCAGGCCGAGGGAGGCGTTATATATAATGATCCGGATTTAAATATTGACTGGAAATTAGATGCTAAAAACGCTTTGTTGTCGGAAAAGGATCTGAAACATGGTTCTTTTCGCGAGGTGAGTGCCGGCATTTAATCTTCTTTGTTTATTAAATAAATGTTGGATTTTTTCATTTTTTGAAGGTAGCTTATAAATTACACATATTTTTGAAGTTCGGGGTCGCTTGAGATCCCCTCATCTTTTAAATCTTTTTGCATGAAAGTATTAATTACCGGTGCAAACGGACAATTAGGATCTGAAATAAAAGCCAGATCGGATCAATTTCCCGGTATTGAATTTTTGTTTACGGATGTAAATGAATTGGATTTAACCGATTTTGATTCAGTTCGCGCATACTGCGAGCATCAACAACCTTCATTTATTGTGAATTGTGCAGCTTATACGGCTGTCGATGTTGCTGAAACCGATATTGACCTGGCAACATTACTCAACACGAGAGTACCTGCATTTTTAGGCAAAATTGCTTCGCAAATCGGAGCAAAAGTCATTCACGTGTCAACCGACTATGTGTTCGACGGGACTGCTTGTACACCTTATGAGGAAGCAGATTTGGTTGATCCCGATTCGGTTTATGGCAAAACCAAGTTGAATGGTGAGATTGCCCTGGTCAAGGAAAATCCCAAAGCCATTATTATGCGGACGTCGTGGTTGTATTCCAGCTATGGCAAAAATTTCGTGAAAACGATGATTAAGCTGGGCATTGAACGCGATGAGTTAAAGGTTGTGGTTGATCAGGTTGGAACGCCGACGTTTGCGGGGGACCTGGCTGCAGCCATCCTGATGATTGTGAGCAAAGCCGGGGAAGAAGCTTCAACATGGAAAGCGGGCATTTATCATTACTCCAATGAAGGTGTGTGCAGCTGGTACGATTTTGCCAAAGCTATTCACGAGGTGTATGGCATTGATTGCAATGTTCACCCGATTGCTACTGAAGAGTATCCTACGCCGGCAAAGCGACCTGCATACAGTGTGCTCTGCAAGAAAAAAATTAAGCGCAATTACGGAATTTCAATTCCTTATTGGCGGGATAGCCTTAAAATCTGTATTGATCAAATAAAAAAAGAATAGAACAGAATCGGAAAGCTGAGTTTTTGGATTCTTTCTTTTAGTACTTATAATATAATCAAAACTAAATAGGATAATATGACAACAAACAATGATGTTTTAAACGGAGTCGTAGCCAAAGCCAAAAGCTGGTTAAGCGAAGTTTACGACGCGGAAACAAGAGCAGAGGTTCAACGCATGTTGGATCAAGAGGATAAAACGGAACTGATCGATTCATTTTACAAAGATCTTGAATTCGGAACAGGTGGCCTTCGCGGTATCATGGGTGCCGGTTCCAACCGTATGAATATTTACACCGTTGGTGCAGCAACTCAAGGATTAAGTAACTACCTGAAAAAGGAGTTTGCCGGTCAGGAAATCAAAGTGGCTATTGGTCACGACTGTCGGAATAACAGCCGCTTGTTTGCTGAAAAAAGTGCAGACATTTTCTCGGCTAACGGAATTAAGGTGTACTTGTTCGAGGACTTGCGTCCAACTCCGGAACTTTCGTTTGCGATTCGCGAGTTAGGTTGCCAAAGTGGTATTATTCTAACAGCTTCGCACAACCCGAAAGAATACAACGGTTACAAAGCTTACTGGACTGACGGTTCACAAATTGTAGGCCCGCACGATAAAAATATCATTGGCGAAGTACAACAGGTGAAAGCTGAAGATATCAACTTCGATAAAAACGAAGCACTGATTGAGATTTTGGGTGATGATATGGATAACAAATTCCTTGAAAAAGTGAAAAGTGTTTCATTGGCTCCCGAAATTGTAGCTAAGCACAAAGACCTGAAAATTGTATATACCCCGATTCATGGAACAGGTGTGAAGTTGATCCCTGCAGCTATTAAAGGATTCGGCTTCAACGATGTTATTCACGTTCCGGAGCAGGATGTTGTGAGCGGTGACTTTCCAACAGTGGTTTCTCCAAACCCGGAAGAACCTGCTGCGATGGAAATGGCCATTAAAAAAGCTTACGAAGTTGATGCTGATGTTGTATTGGCTTCAGACCCGGATGCAGACCGTTTAGGTGTTGTGGTGAAAAATGACAAAGGTGAATACATCATTATCAATGGTAACCAAACAGCTTTGTTGTTCATTTATTACATCATCACCCGGATGAAGGAAAGCAATGCGCTAAAAGGCAACGAGTTTGTTATAAAAACCATTGTAACGACTGAAAAGATTGCAGAAATTGCCGCGAAGAACGGAATTGAGTTTTTCGATGTTTACACCGGCTTTAAATATATCGCTGAAGTAATCCGCGAAAATGAAGGCGTGAAGAAATACATCGGTGGTGGTGAAGAAAGTTTCGGTTTCATGCCTGCTGACTTTGTGCGCGATAAAGATGCTGTTTCGGCTTGTGCGTTGATGTGCGAGATTGCTGCCTGGGCGAAAGATCAGGGTAAATCATTATATGAATTGATTCAGGATATCTACCTGGAATATGGTTTTTCGAAAGAGAAAATGAAATACATCGTTCGTAAGGGTAAAACAGGTGCTGACGAAATCAAACAAATGATGGTGAACTTCCGTGCAACCCCACCAAAAGAGCTGGGTGGAAGCAAGCTGAAAATTGTTAAAGATTATGGTGACCTGAGCGAGAAGAACGTGTTGACTGGTGACGTGAAGAAAATCAATCAGAAAATTACTGCTGATGTATTGCAATTCTTTACTGAAGACGGAACCAAGATCTCTGTTCGTCCGTCGGGAACTGAACCTAAAATCAAGTTCTACTTTGAAGTAGCTGTAGACCTGAAAGAGCGTGCAGATTACGATGCAGTTGAAAAAGCTGCAGAAGCAAAAATCGAAGCTATTATGGCTGAGTTGGATTTATAATTCAGACCCACACACAAATAATAAAGGCGAGCCTCCATTGAAGCTCGCCTTTTTCTTTTAACCCCCTTTTGTGATTACCAGATTACAACACGTTGGTCTTCCGGTAAAAACATATAATCGCCTTTCTTAACATCAAAAGCAGAGTAGAACTCAGGCATGTTACGAAGCGGCCCCAGCACGCGGTAACGACCCAGTGAGTGTACATCAACTTTTGTCAGGCGAAGTTTTTCTGCATCGCGAATATTTTGTGCCCAAATATGACCGTAGGACAAGAAAAACCGTTGGTCGGGTGTGAAGCCATCGATTTTTGGTTCGTTGCCTTTAAGTGCCATATGCAGCGCTGTGTAGGAAATGTTTAATCCACCCAGGTCGGCAATGTTTTCGCCCAGAGTCAGTTTGCCATCGGCTTTCACGGTATCCAGAACGGTGAATTGACTGTATTGATCAGCCAGGCGGTCGGCTTTTTCCGTGAAACGTTTGGCATCGTCGGCTTGCCACCAGTCGTTCAGGTTACCCACTTTGTCGTATTGGCGACCTTGATCGTCGAAGCCATGTGACATTTCGTGACCAATTACGACACCAATTGCTCCGTAGTTTACGGCATCGTCGGCATTTTTATAGAAGAATGGTGGTTGCAGAATTGCTGCCGGGAATACAATCTCGTTAGCCGAAGGATTGTAGTAAGCATTGACCGTTTGCGGAGTCATGCCCCATTCCGTTTTGTCAACCGGTTTGTTGACTTTGCTGATCATGTCGTCGAAGTAGAATTTACTTGAGTTCAGCACATTTTGGAAGTAGGAGTCCGGTGTGATTTTTAAAGCCGTGTAGTCTTTCCATTTATCCGGATAACCAACCTTTACGGTAATTGCATTCAGCTTTTCAATGGCTTTTTCTTTGGTTGTATCGCTCATCCATGTTAGGTTTCCGATACGTTCTCCCAATGCTTTGCGCAGGTTTTCAACTAATTTCAACATGCGCTCTTTGGCTTCAGGAGGGAAGTATTCTTTCACATACAGTTGTCCTACAGCTTCACCTAAAGCACTGTTTGTTGTTCCCTGCACCCGCTTCCAGCGAGGACGTTGCACCAGACTTCCACTCAGCGTTTTTCCGTAGAATTCGAAACTCAAATCTGAAACTTCTTTCGGCAACTCACTGGCAAAATTGGAGATGGTGTGATATTTCAGGTATTGTTTCCAGTCGGCAAGAGGTTTGGCTTCGACCATTTTAGCCATAGCTTTCATAAAATCCGGCTGGCAAACGATGAAGTCGCCCGGGCTGCTCAGGTTGATTGCATCGAAATACGCTTTCCAATTGTATTCCGGAGCCATTGCGGTCAGCTTCTCCAAGTCCATTTTATTGTAGACCTTATACGGATCGCGCTGATCGAGCATGCTCATGGAGAACACGGCAATTTCTTTTTCCATCGCGTAAATGGTTTCAGCATCCTTCTGCGCACTTACTGAATCCTGTCCTAAAATTTCGAGTAATCCGGTAATGTAAGCCCGGTATTTCTTTTGAATTTCGACCGAACGATCATCATCATTTAAGTAATAATCCCGGTTTGGCATTCCCAACCCACTTTGATACAGATAAGCCACTTTCATGGCCGAGTTTTTTTGGTCGGCATCAGCATAAATGCCGAATAGCGGATTTAAACCATAAGCTTGCCATTTGGCCAGTAGTTTTTGTACATCTGCTTTCGATTGCAAAGCATCAATTTGTTCCATGTAAGGCTTTAGTGGTGTTAAGCCGGCAGCCTCAATGGAAGTTGTATCCATACCACTACTGTAGAAATCGGCAATTTTTTGCTCAATGGTACCATCCGCAAAGGTGCCGGATGCGATTTCTGAAAAAAGGTCCTTGACTTGTTTTTCAGATTCATCACCCAAAACGTCAAAAGCACCGTAACGGCTTTTTTCATCGGGGAGGGGATTGCGTTTTTTCCAGCCTCCGTTGGCATATTCGTCAAAATCGGCTCCCGGAGATACCGTTGTATCCATATCGGCAATGTCAAGTCCTTTGCTGGCAACTTTTTGTGGGCCGTGGCTGCATGATACAGCGGCCATTGCCATCAGGCTAAGTCCTAATGTTTTGAAATAATTCATGTTTTCGATCAGAAATAATTGTTTTTACATTGGGTATGCAAAAGCTGAAAATAATTACAGTTTGACTACTGATTTTTTTCATTTCGAACAAAAAATGTGGTTCAGTATTGAAGGTATAAGCAGGAAACTATGCTTCTGGTCGCTTGCTGGCTCAGCTGTTCGTTTGTATTTTTGCAAGTAATTTGAAAGCAGATCAAATTTTAATCTTCTTATCTGTAGACTATTTTTCTATCTTTGCGCTTTCAATAAAAATCAGATTCATGCAAGAGAAAATTCTTATTCTTGATTTTGGTTCTCAGTACACGCAATTGATCGGTCGACGTGTGCGCGAGCTGAATATCTATTGTGAAATTCACCCGTTTAACCATTTTCCGGCAATCGACGAAACAGTGAAAGGTGTAATCCTAAGTGGAAGCCCTTCGTCTGTTCGTGACGAAAATGCACCAATCCCTGATCTTTCAGCTATCAAAGGAAAGATGCCTTTATTGGGGGTTTGCTACGGTGCGCAATACCTGGCGCATTATTATGGAGGCGAAGTGTTGCCTTCTGATTCACGTGAGTATGGTCGTGCCAACCTGGGGTACATCGATCAGGAAAACGAATTGTTCAAGCATCTGACATTGAATACGCAGGTGTGGATGTCGCATGGTGATACCATTGAACGCTTGCCTGAAAACTACAAGGTAATTGCATCGACCAGTGATGTGAAAAACGCTGCTTATAAAATTGGTGGTGAAGATACCTGGGCAATTCAGTTTCACCCTGAAGTTTACCACACCACAGAAGGAACTCAGTTGTTGAAAAACTTCGCTGTAGGTATTTGCGGTTGCAAACAAAACTGGACACCGGCTTCATTCATTGAAACTACCGTGGCTCAACTGAAAGAGAAGATTGGTGGCGACAAAGTTGTCCTTGGTCTTTCAGGAGGTGTTGACTCAACAGTTGCCGGTGTGTTGCTGAATAAAGCAATTGGTGAAAACCTGACTTGTATCTTCGTTGATAATGGTTTGTTGCGTAAGAATGAGTTCGAAGCAGTACTGGAATCCTACAAAGGAATGGGCTTGAACGTGATTGGCGTTGATTCCAAGCAGCGTTTCTGGAACGATTTGGCCGGGGTGACTGATCCCGAGCAAAAACGGAAAATTATTGGTCGCGACTTTATCGAAGTATTTGACGAAGAAGCACACAAAATACAAGATGTAAAATGGTTGGGACAAGGTACCATTTACCCCGACGTGATTGAGTCGGTATCGGTAAACGGACCATCGGCAACCATTAAATCTCACCACAATGTAGGTGGTTTGCCTGAGAAGATGAACCTGAAAGTGGTCGAACCTTTGAACCTGTTGTTTAAAGACGAAGTTCGCCGCGTAGGTAAAGCTTTGGGCATTAAAGATGAATTGCTGGGCCGTCACCCGTTCCCGGGACCAGGCTTGGGTATTCGTATCCTGAGTGATATTACACCTGAGAAAGTTCGTATTCTGCAAGAAGCTGACTACATCTTCATCAATGGATTGAAAGAGTGGGGCCTTTACGACGACGTATGGCAAGCTGGTGTGATGTTGTTGCCGGTACAGTCGGTTGGTGTAATGGGCGATGAGCGTACTTACGAAAACGTAGTAGCCCTGCGTGCAGTGATGTCTACCGATGGTATGACTGCCGACTGGGTGCACCTGCCTTACGAGTTCCTGGCAAAAATGTCGAATGAGATCATCAACAAAGTGCGTGGTATCAACCGCGTAGTTTACGATATCAGCTCGAAACCGCCTGCCACAATCGAATGGGAATAATTCTCGAATAACCGATATATTAAAAGGGGGCCGAAAGGTTCCCTTTTTTGTTTCTGATAGCTTTTTCAGGTTCCCTTCTATTGGGGTGACCTACCCTGGCCATCCTTGTAACGGTGGAGTTTTGAGTTTCGAGTTCCAAGTTCCAAGTTTCAAGTTCCAAGTTTCGAGTTTCGAGTTTCAAGTTGCGGTACATAAGTACCCTTGTGGAAGCCAGGGGCTGCTGCTTGTTTCTTGTTACTCGTTACTCGTTACTCAATCGGCCCTTGCTGGGAGAGGCGGAGACGATGCTGGGACGTCCCAGCGGCCTGCTGGGAAAGGCGGAGACGATACTGGGATGTCCCAGAGTCTTGCTGGGAAAGGCGGAGATGAAGCTGGGATGTCCCAGCAGGCTTCTGGGAAAGGCGGAGATGAAACTGGGACGTCCCAGAGGCTTACTGGGAAAGGCGGAAGGAGTTCTGGGACGTCCCAGAACGTTTATTTCCTGTCCCATTATGCCTCTGGGCAATCCTGTCACGGTAGATTCTTGTGACAAAGGCCTACTCCCATTGGAACCCAAATCAAATATATTGGTTAGAAGGGAAGGATTGTAAAATATTGTAATCCATATGCTTATCCCATTGCCTACGGAAGATGTATGTTGTGGAAGAAACAAGTATACGCTAAATAAAACAGGATCGCAGAGCTCTGCAAAATTAGTACCTGAAATACAAAAGTTAAAATAGATCAATATTATTTAAAATATCAATTGCGTTGATTTATGGTGAGTTGACTTTTCGTATCTTGAAAGTTGAAACCTCAAATTGATGACAAGTCAATGGCTAAAAAGATCCGTTTAATATTCGACTTTTACCGCTCATTTGCCTTTCCAAGTTTACTTGTAACAGTGGCTTGTGCTCTCATTGTTTATACGAACGGCCTATCGACAATTACAGTTTTGTTTTGGTTCAAGATTGCGACTTTGGCATTGATGGTCTACTTCTATAACAGTTATAAGCGGCACCAATTTTTCTACTATAAAAACCTGGGAGTATCCCGGTTGCAATTGTGGATTCCCTCGTTGTTGTTTGACTTTTTGCTGTTTATAACAGTATTGATTTTAATCGGAAAACTTTATGGAACACCAGCTGGAAGTTGACAGTATTCTACTTGAATTCGGGAATAAGCGGGTTTTGCAGGATGTTTTCTTCCGATGTGAAACGGGGAAAGTGATTGGCTTATTGGGACGAAACGGTGCCGGTAAAACATGTTTGCTGAAGATTACTTACGGCGAGTTGCCGTTAGTTAATAAGTCTGTTCGATTGGACGGGAGTAGCTTGTATCGGAACTATCGGGATCCCAACGATTTTCGTTATTTGCCTCAATTCAGTTTTGTACCTAAGGGAATTCGCCTGAGGCGCCTGTTCCGAAATTTTGAACTGGATTTTAATCGTTTTGTCCACTATTTCCCAGAGTTTCAAAAGTACTACAGAAAGACGTTCCGCAAGTTGTCCGGAGGGGAGAAACGTATTGTAGAGGTATACCTGATTCTCGCATCCAAAACTAAGTTCTGTTTGCTCGATGAGCCATTTTCTCAGGTGATGCCTTTGCATGTCGAAACACTCAAAAGAATAATTCGCGACGAGAGCCGAAACAAGGGAATTATTGTGACTGATCATCTCTACAAACATGTTACATCCGTTTGTGATGATGTGTACGTTATTACGAATGGAAAAACCTATCTGACAAGAGAGGCAGATGACCTCAGACGCTTGGGGTATATTAATTAGAGGTAATTCCCGAATAACCAGTATATCAAGGAGGAGTTGAAAGTTTTTCTTTGCTATTTACAATTCTCATTCAAGTAAATCTCGGCTTGCTGCATCCCCATTTCGAGTGCTTTTGCCCAGCTATTGCAGGCTTCGTCCTTTTTATTGAGATGATAGAGTGCAACACCTCTTCGCATCAGGATGATGGGTTTTGTGTCGTTGAATGTAAATGCGCTGTCCAGATCGTCCAGTGCTTTCTGGTATTCACCAAGTTGTAAATAGCAACTTCCCCGGCTGGCATAATAGTCGTACACAATGGGGTAATCGGTGCCGTTCTTTTTACTCCACTTGATGGCTGTTTCGAATTCATTGATCGCCAGTTGCAGGTTCATCTCCCGTTCATATACTTTCCCAAGATAGTAACACAGTTCATCATCCTCCTCAAAGATGAGTTTTGCCTTTTCCAGGTATTTTTGGGCTGTATTCAGGTCTTTCCCGTAAAAACAGGCTTGGGTCAACAGGATGTATTGCTCGCGGATAACGGAATCCAATTCAATGGCTAGTTCCAGGTTATCGATAGCCTCCGTATAAGCCTGATTTTTAATGAGGGTATCTGCCTGGTAGATTAAGATGATAGCTTTGTTGTAATCGTCCGTATCGATCTGGGCTTTGGCTGAACCAGCCATGAAAAAGCATAGCACAACTACTAGAATCAGGTATCTGTTCAATACGGGGCATGTATTATTTCTGAACTCTGCTAGCATAAAACATGGTTTATGAATTAGCAACTTTTCATGGCATTGAATCATTTCAATACAGTGATTGGAATGAGTTCTTGTTTTTACAGCACTGTTAGAGAAAGGTTTCAGTTGGAGGGGGCGGATGATTTTTGTCCTTCTGAAATTTGATGGCCTAAGATCCTTGGATCGCTTGCAGGATAAGGAACGTAAGGATATGTTAAAATTTTTGATTTTAGTTATTTGAACGAAAATTTAGATGGAGTGGGCTGTTGTCTTTTGGTGTAAGGTTTATTTTGGACTTGCCAGGTTTCAGGCGACTTCATGTAAAATTGATCTTTTATTAAAGGAAAAAAAACGAACTCTTGTACGATGTGTGCGTAAGCTTTTGGTACTGTTGGTTGTATTGTTTGTTGTTCACGTTTAATAAGATAGGTCAAATTGTTTTGGCAGTTTAAATGGCGGCACCAATGCGTCGGCAGATGAAGCTAACACCGGCCGAAGACCCTCGCCAATGTTCCGGATATTGCTTCCCAACCTAGAAAATTGATTCGTATGAAAAGGAGACCAAAACCTGCTTTGCTCTGCTTGGTTGGGCTGTGCTTTATGTTGGTACAGTTTGTTCAGGCCGGAACTAATGGCCCCCAAGTGATTGACTTTATCGGTTTCGATCGAACGACCAATTCAGTTGTTCTTACCCGCACCAATTGGTCGGAAGAGGGTTGCGCAATTGCTTTGTATACCTACTGTGTCGATGACGATTCGCTCGCAATTGACCCCGCGTGGCATGCCGTAGTGGACTTCGAACAGCGAAAAGCCGAGATTCTGGCGGATGTTAGTTTATCCGGTATAGAGCCGTTGAACAGTAGCGATATTCCTTATTTTATTGCTTTTAAGTGGGAGCAGCCGGTTAAATATTTCAGCACCCGAACGAACCAAAACACCTATAATCGTCCGTTCTCCATTACCGTTTTTAGGCAGCAGTACAATTACTACCAGTGCTCGTCTGCAAGTAACGAACCCAATGTCATTCATTTGCATATCGATTCTGATTCGGGCTTGGTTTTTATCAATTTTCAAGGAGATTGCGATGAAGGATATTGGTGCGACTCAGTGATCTATTATTCCCGGAAAAATGGTCAGTTTTTTAGCCGGAAAATAACCCCCAATGATGTATCTCCAATAAATACGTATAAAACAGCAGCTTTGGAAAACGAGACTTTTTAAGGCTGAAGACAAATGACGTTACTTTCCTGTAATTTT
>NZ_JBZQJF010000249.1:0-1623 GCF_059905295.1 Mangrovibacterium sp. | reverse complement strand
TTTTCCATCGCTTTCAGCATTTTGTTGTGGGCGGGCCAGAAGGTATCCTCCGGAAATGAGTCAGTTCCCAAACCGTCCTGGTTGGTTACCATGACCAATTCGTAGTTCAGGTTTTTAGCGATAAAGTGCATGTTGCGAAAAACTTTGGGCAGAAACTCCAGTTTTTCCAGCGAATCAATTTGTTCGTCCGCCGGCTCAAAAATCAGGGTTCCGTCTCTATCGATGAATAATGCTTTCTTCATATATGTTGTATTGGATAAACCACAATAGGCACATAGAAATCATAGGTTTTAATACATATATCCTATATGCCTAATTGTTTTCACTATATTAATTCGTTTAGTTTCTCAATTAAAATTTCGTTTTCTTCAGGTGATCCAACGGTAACACGCAGGCTGTCGTCGCATAAAATAACTTTGGAGCGGTCGCGTACAATGATTCCGTTTTCAACAAGGAACTCGTAAATACCTCGGGCATCGTACATTTTTACGAGTAAGAAGTTGGCATCTGAAGGATATATCTTGACAACAAAGGGGAACGATTTCAATTGTTCCGCTAATTTACCGCGTTCTGAAATCAATAATTCAACCCAGGCATTCTTGTCTGCTTCCTGTTGAACCAATTCCAATGCTTTTTTCTGGGTGAGGATGTTGATGTTATAGGGGTATTTGATTTTGTTGAAGATACGGATGATGTCGGGTGAGGCAAAGGCCATTCCCAAACGAATACCTGCCATCCCCCAGGCTTTTGAGAAGGTTTGCAAAATAACCAGGTTTGGATATTTGTCCAGTTTATCCAACAAGCTTGCTCCCGGAGCGAAGTCGATGTAAGCTTCGTCGACAACAACCAAGCCCTTGAAGTTTTGGATTAGCTCAAGCATTTCAGCTTTATCCATCAGGTTGGCTGTTGGATTGTTGGGCGAGCAAACAAATGCCAGTTTGGTATTTTCGTCGGCAGCAGTCAGCATTTCTTTGGCTGAGAAGTTGTAATCCTCATTTAGCTTCACCTTGCGAACTTCAATATTGTTGATGTCGGCGGCCACCTGGTACATCCCATAAGTAGGATCGATCGAAATGATATTGTCTTTGCCTGGCTCGCAAAAAGCGCGGAAAAGCAGGTCGATTGGCTCATCACTTCCATTACCCAGAAAGATCTGACCGGCATTGCATTTTTTAATTACTGCAATTTTGTCTTTCAGTTCACGTTGCAGCGGATCCGGATAACGGTTGTATGGCGCGTTAAACGGGTTTTCGTTGGCATCCAGGAAAACCATTGCTTCACCCGAGAACTCGTCTCTTGCTGATGAGTACGGTTTTAGCTGGCGTATATTATCACGTAAAAGTTTATCTAAGTTCATGTTTTCGAAATTGGGAATTTGCAAATCTGTTACTTCAACTCTTTTAACCGTAATGTTACAGCATTCTTGTGAGCATCCAGTTGCTCGGCTGCAGCCATCACTTCAATCACTGGCCCCAGCTTCTGAATACCTTCTTTCGAAATTTCCTGGAAAGTAATTTTCCGGGTGAAACTGTCCAGGTTAACACCGCTGAACGAGCGGGCCCAGCCGTTGGTTGGCAAGGTGTGGTTTGTTCCTGATGCATAGTCGCCGGCACTTTCCGGTGT
>NZ_JBZQJF010000248.1:0-2561 GCF_059905295.1 Mangrovibacterium sp. | reverse complement strand
TTCGGGCGACAGCATTCCTGCAGCCTGGAGTATGACATTCTTTATCTTTGCCGGTCTTTTCCTCGCTTTCTTCCTGTACCATCTATTGGTTCTCCCCTATCCCAAGAGCGACAAACACGGCGAGCACAAAGATTTTTCGGAGATGATGAAAAACTTTGTCGAAACCATCGTCTCTTTCTTCCAAAAAAAAGGGATTGGATTAGCCATTGTATTCCTGCTTGTTTTCCGTTTGGGTGAAGCCCAGTTAGCCAAACTGGCTTCTCCTTTCCTGCTCGATGATCTTAGCGCCGGAGGGCTGGCTCTCTCAACCAGCGACATTGGATTTGTATATGGAACGGCGGGAATCATTGCTTTAACTTTTGGAGGTATTGTAGGCGGAATTTTAGTTTCCCGACACGGACTGAAAAAATGGCTTTGGCCAATGGTTTTTGCCATGAACCTCCCCAACATCGTTTATATCTTCCTGGCATTCATTCAAACACAAAGCTTAGGCATTGTGAGCTGCGCTGTTGTGATTGAGCAATTTGGCTATGGCTTTGGTTTTACAGCCTATATGCTCTATATGATCCAGCTGGCTGACGGCGAACATAAAACAGCACACTATGCTCTTTGTACCGGCTTTATGGCTTTAGGGATGATGCTCCCGGGAATGGCTAGCGGTTGGATTGAAGACCAGATTGGTTACTTTAACTTTTTCATTTGGGTTATGATCTGCACTGTACCTGGCTTTATTATCGCTCCTTTTTTGAAGATAGATCCCAACTTTGGAAAGAAATAACAAGCACGATTCCAAACACTTGATCATTAAAATCAGATAGCCAAGGAAACGGGCCTATTCAAATTTACACTTATTAACAAATCTTGGTGTTTGGGTTTTAAACCTGTGCACCTTTTTCATGTCATAGTACATATTTAAACGCAATTTGCGAGTGGATTTATCTAATCATGTAACTGGAAGCCTCCCTGGGAAAGAATAAATAAAGCCAATACTCGCCAAACATAATCAGGAAAACACAATTAAACATGTATTCGAAAAGAATTCTGGCTGTACTTTTTATCGCTTTGGGATTAGCAGGAGTAAGCCTACCTGTACAAGCAGATGAACCAATAAAAACAACGGTTGCCAATCCGGCACAGAAATCCATCATCAAAGGAAAAATCGTTGAGAAAGATTCCAAAACCCCCATGGAATATGCCAACGTTTCCATCTACAAAACCTCTGATTCAACCTTAGTTACCGGAGGAATTACCAATCACAACGGAGAATTTGAAATTGGCAAAATAGATAATGGTTCTTACTATGTTGAAGCAAACTTTATTGGCTTTAATAAAACACGAATCAAGAACATCACCATCACAAACAACCACAGTTCCATCGACCTTGGCACCATTCCACTGGAGCCATCACACCAGGAACTGGGCAGTGTGGAAGTTGTTGCCGAGCGACCACGCGTAGAGTACAAAGTAGACAAAAAGGTTATCAATGTTGAACAGGATATTAATGCTGCCGGAGGAACCGCAGTCGATGTTTTGGAAAATACACCTTCCGTTCAGGTTGATATAGAAGGAAACGTTACCCTACGTGGATCATCAAGCTTCACCGTTTTCATCGACGGGCGTCCGTCGGCTCTAACCGGAAGCGATGCTTTACAACAAATTCCGGCTTCAGCCCTTCAAAATATTGAAATCATCACAAACCCGTCGGCCAAATACGACCCGGATGGAATGGCTGGTATTATCAACCTGGTTACCAAGAAAAACGCCTTAACCGGCTTCGATGGAATTGTCAATGTCTCGGGGAGTACCAATGACAGCCGCAGCCTGGACTTCACAGTTAACCACAAGAACGAAAAACGCCAGATTACCTTTGGATTCGATACCAACAGACGTAATTTCACCGGCACAAACAAATCGACCCGAGAAACATATTATAACGACAGTACGGTCTATCTGAATAGCAATGGAACCCGGGATTTCATTCGTCACGGATTTCGCTTTAAAGGTGGACTGGATTTATACCTGACCGACAAAACAACCTTAGGGTTCACAGCCAGTGCAGGCCAACACAACCACGATTCCAAATCGAACATTGAAAACTACTACCATACCCAAATTAATAGCCCGGCGGGGATGACTGAAAAATACACCAACGAATATGAAGATGCCAACCGGAACAATAAATTCGTTGATGCAAGTATCAACTTTCTGCATAAGTACAACGAAGATGCCACCCACAAGCTGGAAGGAATGATTTATTTCCGTAGCCGAACAGGCGATGATATCCAATACCAATCGGAAATTGTGACGGATGAAAATTATACTCCTGGCGATATCTATGACCTACGGGTACGGACAACCGACGGAGAAGATTCGAAAGACTACCGGGCAAAACTGGATTACACACGCCCTTTAGGTGAAACCGGGAAACTGGAAGCCGGCTTGCAAAGTCGCATGCGACGCGAAACAGAAGATTACCTGTTTGAAAATTTCGATTCCGAAAGCCAAAGCTGGATCAACGATCCGAACTATTCGAGCAGGATGGATTTCAAGCGCGATATCCA
>NZ_JBZQJF010000247.1:0-9754 GCF_059905295.1 Mangrovibacterium sp. | reverse complement strand
GAACGGAAAGACCATTTGGCACATTACGCTCCGGTAGACCCTCAACAGGGAAACCAGTTTGCAGGATTACGCGTCGGTAGTCCGTGTTTAGAGAACCCCGATGTGGTCGTACGCGTCGGTAGCCTTGGAACGGAAAGACCAGTTGGCACATTACACTCCAGTAGACCCTCAACAGGGAAACCAGGTTGCTGGATTACGCGTCGGTAGTCCGTGTTTTAAGAAGCCCGATGTGGTCGTACGCGTCGGTAGTCTTGGAACGGAAAGACCAGTTGGCACATTACACTTCGGTAGACCCTCAACAGTAAATCGGGTGCGGTGGATTGTATCCGCCGATTAAACGCGGTTAAAAACTGCTTCACCCATGACTGAAATCTTATTGACCGGGTGACTTGAAGTCACCCGGTCAATAAAACTCCTCCCGATTAAAAAGTCACCTTTAGAAACATGGTTGGAGTAAACGGAACAGCTTCGGCCGATACGTTGAGTGTCGCATCCTGATCGTCGGGAATACGGACAAAGTTGTCGTACTTGATGTTTTCGTAGTTGAACACATTAAGGACCGACACACCGGCTTCGAGGCTGTACTTCGGTTTAATGAAGCGATAGCTCACAGCCGCATCCAGCCGTTGATAAGCGCGTCCGCCAACTGTTGGATCGTCGGGCAAGCCGGGGAAGCCTGAGCCGTAAACGTAGTTCGCCGAAATATAAACGGGTTTGAAATTCAGCAGCAACGCTGTTTTCAGCTCATGCCGTTGGTCGTGCAAAGCCCGCAAGTAGTCGGCTGTATCGAAATAGGAGAAATGTTCTTTGGTCTCGCTGAGAGTATAAGCCACCCAAAACGAATGCCCTTTCCAATCTTTCTTCACCAGGAAATCCACACCAGAAGTCTTGGCTTTACCCTGGTACAAGCCTGTGCCGTCCAGCGTTTCCACATAACGACTCAGCCCTTGGGTGTGCTTTCGGTAGCCCTCGACACTCAGCAGATATCCATTCTTGCTCCAACTCAGCCCCAGGATAGCCTGTTGCGACTCCAAAACCGGAATATCGCCATCGTTACAAATGGTCCAGAGGTAACGAAAGTTCCCCAGTGGGTCTACCACCGAAGTATGCGAGATGTATTGCCGGTAAGTACCAAAGGAAGCTGTCGCTTTCCAGTTATCGGTGAAGGCCCAGCCTGCCGACAATCGAGGTTGCAGATCCAGCCGGTCGAGATCGAAAGGCAGGTCGGCCCGTAAGCCGGCAGTTATCTGCAGCTGCCTGTTAACCGACAGGTGATCCTCGAAGTAAGCACTCAGGCGCGACAAGGTTCTTTCTTCATGCGCCAGGCTTACATCGAACGAATCCTCACGGTAGTGCACCTTGTTTTGGGTTAGCCCAAGACCAAATCCCAGCTTTTGAGACTCACCGACAGGCAAATGATTTTGAAGCTCCAGCCGAAGCTCATCAATTTTATTCTGATTGTAGTCGTCGGTATTGGTAATCCAGCTCGTTCCTGAAGTTGAGCTGCCGCTACTTCCACCCTGTCCGTTGCCACTTCCTCCGGTACCGGTACTTCCACCGCTCGACTGACCTGCTGACTCACGCAAATTGGTCACCTGCGTTTCCAGCGACGAGTACGCTGCCGTTAATTCCGAGCGCAGGCCATTACTCCAGGCTTTGCTGTAACGAGCCGAAGCCCCGTATTGGAGGTTATCTTCTTCATCCTCGTAGGACAACTGATTTTGCTGACTGCGACTTTCATACTCCAGTCCGTACACATAGCTGTCCTCACCACGGAAAAAGCTCAGACTATAAAAGTCGCCTCCGTCCGTTTTACCGGAAAACTTGACGTTCAAATCCCGGAAGTTATAATCGGGATACACATAGCGGTCAATCGATGTTCCCCGCCCCGAACGACCACTGGTCCCCAAGGTAATCTGATTCTTGTCGTACAGTTCGTAATAGGTTTGCCGCATCGCCATCACCAGCGAGGTCTTGCCACCCAGCGGAAGACTCAACCAGCCATTCATGGTCATATTATTGACACTCAGCTGCATTTGCAAATCGTCGGTACTGCCGTTTACCCCCGTAATTTCAACAATACCCCCAACCCGGCCACCCAGCTCTGCCGGAAAACCACCTTTCATCACCCGGATATCTTTCGCCATAAAGGGGTTCACCGCACTGATGTTGTCGTTGAAGTTCTTCATCCCAAACAGGGTGAAACCATCGAACAACACCTGGCTCTGCCCTTGGTAACTGCCGCGAATAATTAAATCATTGGATTGTTCACCCGCAGCCAGAATCCCCGGCTGAAGGCGTAACAGGTTGAAGACCGAGTTGTCGCCATAGCCTGGCAAACTACCCGCCACCTTTTGGTTGAGCCTAATCTCCCCGGCTTGCTGCCCGATCTGTTCCGAGCGAACTACCGACAATCCTTCAACCTTAATTTCCTTCAGACGAATGAAGGAGGGCGTTAAATTGAACCGTTGATTAAGGCCAACGGTGATGAGCGTATCCTCCGGAAAATAACCGAGGTACGAAATTCGAAGCGGCACCGGGCTGTCGGTTGTTATATTGCAGGAAAAGGCTCCGTTACGGTCAGTCACCATCCCCTTGTCCCCGACAAAAAGATGCGCATAGGGTAAGGTTTCGCCTGTAAATTTGTCCTGTACGATCCCCGAGATAAACGTAAATTCCTTCGAATGCATAAGCGGTCGATTGTAAATCAGAAAAACCTCTCCGTCCTTTTCGTAGGTCAGCGGAAGGTTTTTCAACAGGAAATCCAACGTCTCCGGAAGATCTTTAAAGCGATGGTCAACGGTGATTTTATAGTTTGAAAGCTGATCGTTGTCAAACGAAAACTGGAAATCGTAACGATCGCGCAGATCCAATAAGATTTCACTCAGGGCTTTTTCCCGATACTGCAGTTCGAGCTGCTGGCTGTGAGCAAGCATACCCGAGAGCAAAAGACAACAGAGCAGAACAAAAGTTTTCAAGATGGTTAGTTCATTTTTTCAATCCGGAATACGCCGGCCTTTTCTTCTTTAAAGTTCAAATTAAACGGGCGACATACATATCCCAGTACTTGTTTTACATCAGCGTTCTTATCAAAGTTACCACTATAGGAGAAGTTCAGGTCGTCGGGCAGGTCAATCAAAACATTGTATTGCCGCTCAATTTCCTCAAACACTTCGCGCAACGGGCGGTTGGTAAAGCTGAAACGATTATTGGTCCAGCTGATATCCCGGGCTGCATCAACCGACTCTTTTCTCAACTCGTTACTCACCAATTCAGCCTTTTCGTTTGGCAACAACAGCACCTTCGATGTTTCGTCGGCATTCTCCACCTGCACTTTACCGGTTAAACAAGTTACGCGGTAATTGGCATCACGGGCATAAATATTAAAACTGGTTCCCAAAACCGTTGTCGTTCCATTACCAGACTCAACCCGGAACCTACTCCCCTTTTCAACCTCAAAATAAGCTTCACCATCGAACTGCACCTCGCGTGAAAATGCCCACCAATACGGATGATAGCCAATCTCGGAACCGGCATTCAACTGAACTTTCGAATGATCGGGCAGCTCAACCAGGCGATGTTCGCCATCGGGAACCAAGGACCACTGAGTATAAAACCGCATGAAGGCAGTCGTACCAAGCAGCACCAGAACAACAGCTGCTACAGCCCACTGAAATACCGTCCGCTGCATTGAAATAACCTTTCCTGCAGGTTTCGGAGTCGACAGCTGAGCTTCCATTTTTGCCCAAATATCGTCCTTCGATTCGTCCCACTCCACGGTTAACTTCGAATTCAGCTTTTCAACCTCTTCCCAATTCGAATTTGGTGAATTTGTATGTTCCATTTGTGTTTTCATGTCAACTCAGTTTCTGTTTTAATTGACTTAAAGCAGCACTCATTCGCTTTTCTACTGCTTTAACGCTTACTTCCAGGCGTTCAGCAATTTCTGAATATTTCAAGCCATCCATCCGGCTCATCAGGAACACTGTTCTTTGCTTTTCCGACAACGCTCCCAAAGCTTCTTCGTAGCGGTTCTTTAGTTCTCCGTATTCCAGTTGATCTTCGGGCGATTCATCTTCAATATCCAGGCTCAGCTTCTTCTGATATTCCCATTCAACCTGCTGATGCCGATACCGACTGACAAATAAATCGGATGCTATTTTGTAAAGCAATCCCACATTTTCTTTTTCATGGAAGGTCAACTGCTTTTCCCAAAGCTTCATAAAAGCCTCCTGTGCCACATCGGTAGCCAATTCCCGATTACCGGATCGATAGTAAACATACCGCCGGATAGCATCGAAATACAGATCAAACAACCGTTTAAATTCTTGCGCTGTCAAAGTTCAAAACGTTTTGTATTCTTGTCACCTTCCTTCATTTCGTCGATCATAAAAAGATCAATTAATTTAAGGAATTCTTGCATCTTTTCACGCTCATACCGTTTCAATTCGGAAATACCCTACCCGTGGTCAATATTTTTTGTAAATTCCGCTTTCGAAAACAAATTCAGAAAACATGAAGATCATCCCAATAATCATCCTGCTTCTCGTGTTTACACAGGCCTGCAACAGCCAAAGCCAAAAAGCTCAAACGGAAAAACCGATCGCTTGCAAAGATGACAGCCTGCTCGTTTCAAAATATTTGCATGAGTTTGCCCCAGATCGCCAAAAGCCGACCGGAGACTTAATTATTGAAATCGGGAAAGCCATGATGGGAACCCCCTACGTTGCGCATACACTCGAAACCGGGAAAGATGAAAAGCTGGTGGTGAACCTGCGGGAAGTGGATTGCACGACCTTCGACGAAACGTGTCTGGCCCTGGCAACAACCATTAAAGCCGGAAAAACCGATTTTGAGTCCTATGCTCACCAACTGGAGAAAATACGATACCGGAATGGCGAGCGCAATGGCTACCTGTCACGCCTGCACTACTTTTCAGACTGGTTATACAATAACGAACAAAAAGGGTTGATCAGCCCACTCTCCTCCGATTTTCAAACACCTTTCGAAAAGACGATCAATTTTATGTCGACACACGCCGACAGTTACCCGGTTTTAAAGGAGAATCCTGAACTTATTGCAAAGATTGCTGAGCAAGAAAAGCTAATCAGCCAGCGAAAAACATCTTATTTGCCGAAAGCAGCTATTCAGGCTAATGAAAAACAATTAAAAGATGGTGATTTGGTTGCCATAACCACCAGCATTGCAGGTCTGGACATTGCCCATGTAGGCTTTGTTATTTGGGAGGATGGTCGAGTTCACCTGATGCATGCCTCTTCGTCAGGGGAAAAGGTTGTCATCTCGGATCGCCCCCTTGCTGATTACCTGGCCGGGAAAAAATCCTTTACCGGAATTATGATTGCCCGCCCCAATTAATCCTCAAGAAGATCCGATTTCCGAACTTTTAACAAATAATTCTACTTTTGAAGTTTGATTAGAAAACGAATGAAAACATTTGGCCAAAAACTGACAGTCGTACTTTTAAAAGCTTTATCCTATTTACCTCTTCCGGTTCTTTATTTGCTTTCTGACTTCTTTTATGTACTCGTATTTTACCTCATCGGCTACCGTAAAAAAGTTGTTTTTCAGAATCTCCGGAATGCCTTTCCTGAAAGAACGGAACAAGAGATCGACGAGATTGCCCGCAAATACTACCACCATTTTTGCGATATGACTGTTGAAACGATCAAGATGCATCGCATGTCTATTGAGAAAATGCAAAAACATGTCACTTTTAAAAACCCGGAGTTATTAAATCAGTATTTTCACGAGAATAGAGGGATTATTGTTTTGT
This sequence comes from Mangrovibacterium sp., assembly GCF_059905295.1. Lineage (NCBI taxonomy): Bacteria > Pseudomonadati > Bacteroidota > Bacteroidia > Marinilabiliales > Prolixibacteraceae > Mangrovibacterium > Mangrovibacterium sp. Next base: position 3,960 of record NZ_JBZQJF010000247.1, on the reverse strand, counting down.
GCGCCCATTACAACAATTGGGAATGGAACTCATGCTCTCAACGGGTTCTCGACCATGCCTTGCTGATGGTTTACAGCCCCATGAAAAGTAATCCAATCATGGAAAAATACATGATTCAGATGCGGGAGCAATACGGAGCTCAGGGAGTGCCGATGAATCAGGCCCCACGGGCAGGTCTAAGCATTAACAAGGGGCCAGATTATAATCTTTTATGGTTGGCTGCCGACCAAACACCACCTTCGGAAGCCCAATACTGGACAACTTTCTTAAACCAGGAAACACCCTTTTTCAGCGGACCGCAAAAGATTGCCTTAAAAACCAACAGCCCGGTGTTTTATCATCACATCCATAAGGTGAAACGTGGTAAGTACATCGTTGAGTTTAAAGAGATCAGCCTAAGTCCAAAACAAGATGGCGAGCATGGTGTTTTATTGGGCTATGTTGACATTATTGAGCAGGTCATCAAACAACAACCGGAATATTGGCTGTGGTCGCATAGACGTTGGAAACATCAACGCAAAGCCGATCAGGAACTCCTCCCAAGGAATAAACAGTCTAAATATGAAAAGCAAATCGATCAGATGCTATCAGAGTTAAACGAAATAAAAACATTTTAGGATGAGGAAAGTCGGCAAAAGAGTATTCCACATTCTAATCGTCCTAACGGGCATAAGCTTCCTATGCCTGCCAACCGGTAGCCTGGCCCAAAGTTCGGCCACAATCAGGCAGTGTAAGGACCTGGTTGATGATGCGCAATATTTCTTACAGGAAGCTGCCAATCAGATCCGACTATGCGACGGTGCAAGCACTGTTGAAGACGTAAAATACTATTGCTTCGAGTCGTTAGCCTCAATCGACAGTGTTGACTTCAAATTACAGGAAGCGCTCTTTAAAGCTGATGATATCGGCTATGTTTTGAAAAGCAGCGAGGACTCCCTTATGGCTAATCAGATTGATGGCATAACAGGCAACCTGCAGGAAGCCCAGAAAAGTAATTCGGTTGCCCAAAAAACACTGGGGCTACTTTTAGATGAAAGTCGGACCACCATCATCAACCAAAAACTGTTCGACCTCGGAGAGGCAATCAACAACTGTTCTTCTCAAATCAACCAGGCTCAGCGAACTCTAAAGACCCTGTCTAAAAAATCGAAGTCGCGTTAAAAGAGGGATGGATTCATCCGAAACAGCACCTGAAACAACTTCATTTTAGATATCCATTTCAATCTGGTATTGTTTTTGATTTCAGAATCGAAAAGGAATTTAAAATGAGAAAAATAATTATTCTATCCCTCGCATTGCTGTCAACCACAGTGATGTCCTGTGCCCAATCCAATCATACGATCCGGCAGGAGGTGACGAAAGATAACGTATATGAAAAGTATCAGGGCAGCTGGGAATTAATCAGTATTAACGACCAAATGGAAGATTACCAGATATCGCTAATCCTTAAACAGGGAGAATCAAGGATTGGGGGTTCCACAGGTTGCAACTCCTTTAGTGGACAAGTGGTTTGTAATGGCGATGAATTGGTGATACAACGGGTTATTGCCACCAAACGAATGTGCCAACCCGATCGGATGGCTATGGAACGGAGAATCTTATCTGTTATTCAAGGTTCATTCAATATTGAAAGGGATAACAATCACCTGATATTGACAAGCGACAACAATACACTGGTATTTCAAAAAGCTGAAAGTAAAGAATAGAACCTCCCTTGTAAACTAAAAAATCCCGACTAGTGCCGGGATTTTTTTGTTCTATGCGTTATGATGTAAACTTTATAGCAAGATTTACGGAAGTACGGTGTCACCCATCAAATAGCGGTCAACTTCGCGAGCTACTGCGCGTCCTTCGTTGATTGCCCAAACAACCAATGATTGTCCGCGACGAGCATCACCCGCAGCAAATACTCTCTTGGTGCTGGTTTTAAATTCACCGTATTCAGCCTGGTAGTTTGAACGACCATCACGATCGAATTCCAATTCTTCAGCGATTTTATCTTCCGGTCCGAGGAATCCCATAGCCAGCAGAACCAAATCAGCTTCCAGACGGCGTTCAGTTCCGGCAATTTCTTTCGGGAACATACGTCCTTCATCGTCGCGCACCCACTCGATATTTACCGTGTGAATAGCCACTAAATTACCATCTTTATCACCTTCAAACTTTTTGGTCATCACCAGGTATTCACGAGGATCTTCACCTTGTTTGTAGATCGCTTCGTGCTGACCGTAGTCAATCTTCAGCGATGCAGGCCATTCAGGCCAAGGGTTAACCTCACGATTACGCTCTTGTGCCGGTTTTGGCATGATTTCAAATTGGCGAACGCTCTTACATCCGTGGCGTAATGACGTAGCAACACAGTCGGTACCGGTATCACCACCACCAATGACAATCACGTTCTTACCTTCAGCAGAGATGAAGTTACCATCTTTCAATTCACTATCCAGCAAGCTCTTGGTATTAGCGCGCAAGAACTCCATCGCATAGTTAACGCCTTTCAATTCGCGGCCTTCAACTTTCAGGTCACGTGGCTTCGTAGCTCCAGTCGTTAAAACAACTGAATCAAACTCCTTATGCAATTTTTTAGCGCTGATATCTTTACCCACCTCAACACCGGTTTTAAAGATAACGCCTTCTTCCGCCAAGATATCAACCCGACGTTGAACGACACCCTTATCCAATTTCATGTTTGGAATACCGTACATCAACAAACCGCCAATACGGTCGTCGCGTTCGAAAACAGTCACCAGGTGACCTGCTTTGTTCAGCTGAGCTGCAGCAGCCAGTCCGGCAGGACCGGAGCCAACAACAGCAACTGTTCTTCCTGTACGATGCTCAGGAGGTTCAGGAACAACCCATCCGTTTTTGAAACCAAAATCGATGATTGTCCGCTCGTTATCGTGAATCGTTACTGCCGGTTCGTTAATGCCCAACACACAACCTGCCTCACAAGGAGCCGGACAAACACGTCCTGTAAACTCAGGGAAGTTATTAGTGTGGTGTAAACGATCCAATGCCTGGCGCCAGCGTCCGCGGTAAATCAAATCATTCCATTCAGGAATCAAGTTGTAAACCGGGCAACCGGAAGCACCATTGTGCATCAATTCGCCGCGATGGCAAAACGGAATACCGCAATCCATACAACGGGCACCTTGCGTTTCGCAAGTTTCTTTATCTCTCAGAACGTAGACTTCGTTCCAGTCCTTCAAACGTTCCGGAATTGGACGAGTTGGATTAGCAACTCTTGTATATTCTAAAAATCCTGTAGGCTTTCCCATTTTTATCTTTCCAAAGTTGAATTACTAGCTTTCCAATGACATATCGAATGCAGCATCGATGATATCACTTTCTTTTTCATATTTACCTGAGTTACGTGCTTTTTCGATAAATCCAAGCATCCGTTTGTAATCAGTCGGAAGTACTTTAACAAATTTCGATAAGCTATATTCCCAGTCAGATAAGATATATTCAGCTACGGCCGAACCTGTTTTCTCCAGGTGTTTCTCAATCATAGCTTTCAGTTCAGCTTGCTCTTCCGGAGTTTCGACTTTCTCAAGACCGATCATCTCCATATTACATTGGGCCGGGAAAGTACCGTCGGCATCCAGAACATAGGCAACACCACCGGACATACCAGCACCGAAGTTGCGTCCTGTTTTTCCAAGGATAATGGCTTTACCGCCAGTCATATATTCACAACCGTGATCACCGATTCCTTCAACAACCACCTGGGCACCTGAGTTACGTACGCAGAAGCGCTCACCGGCTACACCGCGAATGTAAGCTTCGCCACCTGTTGCTCCATAGAAGCATACGTTACCAACGATGATATTCTTTTCAGGAACAAACTGAGCTTGTTTATTTGGATAGATGGCTAAGTGACCACCTGACAAACCTTTTCCAAAGTAGTCGTTCGCATCACCTTCAACTTCCAGTTCAATTCCTTTACACATAAATGCT
>NZ_JBZQJF010000246.1:0-16049 GCF_059905295.1 Mangrovibacterium sp. | reverse complement strand
TGCTTTTCTTTGGATTCATTCGCGAATACAAGGGACTTGACTTATTGTTGGAAGCTTTTGCCGACGAACGCCTGAAGCAGTTTCCGCTTAAGCTGATCGTTGCGGGCGAGTTTTATACCAAGCCGGAACCCTATCTCGAATTAATCAGCAAACTAAAACTTACAGACAGGGTAATCCTTCGCACCGACTTTATTCCGGAAAAGCATGTAACAAGATATTTTGGGGCTTGCGACATCGTTGTGCAACCTTATAAAAGTGCAACCCAAAGCGGGGTTACTCAAATTGGTTACCATTTCGAAAAACCAATGCTTGTTACCAATGTCGGCGGACTACCAGAGATTATTCCGGATCAGGTAATCGGTTACGTTACCGAGCCAAATGCAACTTCGATAGCCGATGCCCTGGTAAACTTCTATCAAGATCAACGTAAAAAAGAGTTTGAAAGCAATATCCGCCAGGAGAAGCAAAAGTTCTCTTGGGAAAACATGGTGAAAGCATTTTTGAAAGTGGACGAATCAATCGAGAAATAATTCAATTCCACATTGATTTACACACTGTAACTGAACAAATTTCGAACTTAAGCCTTTTTGTCTGTATTAAAGATTAGTGAATTTTTACCTCTGACAAAAATTGCAAGTAGTAGCTTCATGGGTATTGATATATATTTACTTTTTAGAACCCTTTTGGACTAGTATATGGAGGACGGCATTAGCAAATTACAAACCAAAGCTGATCAGCGACTAATCGCTGATTATTACGACGACCTTTCCCGTTCGTTTGATCAACGAATCTCAGAAGAAGGCCGTGGGCGTATTCGAAAAGCATTCGAATTTGCTAATGAAGCTCATGCCGGCGTAAAACGTAAATCGGGAGAACCATATATCATTCACCCAATAGCAGTTGCGAATATTGTTTCCAGTGAAATTGGTTTGGGAGCCACCTCAATCATCGCTGCTATTTTGCATGATGTTGTGGAAGATACGGACTACACCCTTACCGACATGGAGAACCTGTTCGGTGCAAAGGTTGCACGTATTGTCGACGGGTTAACCAAGTTGTCCGATGAGATGACTGCCCAGCAAGACTCAAAGCAGGCGACGAATTTCCGCAAAATGCTGATGACCCTGTCCGATGACGTTCGTGTGATTTTGATCAAATTGGCTGACCGCCTGCACAACATGCGAACGCTGGACAGCATGGCCCCGCACAAACAATTAAAGATTGCAGCCGAAACACTTTATATATTTGCCCCGCTTGCTCACCGTTTAGGCTTGTATGCCATAAAAACGGAGCTCGAAGATTTAAGTCTGAAATACAAACAACCGGAAACGTATAACTTAATCAAGTTCAGACTACACAGCCAAAAAGAACGACGCGACTACCTGGTCAACCAGTTTATTACCCCCATCCAGGCTGAGTTGGCCAAGGAGAAATTTGATTTTTCCATATCAGGACGTTTAAAATCGATCTTCTCCATTTGGAATAAAATGCAAACCAAAGGAGTGTCGTTTGATGAGATCTACGATCTTCTGGCCATCCGAATCGTCTTTAAACCCAAGGATAAAATATCGGAGAAACGACAATGTTTCGACATACTTTCTTTAATCACTGATATTTACAAACCGAAACCCGACCGTATCCGAGACTGGATTACGATCCCAAAAGCCAACGGATACGAAGCCTTGCATGTTACCGTGATGGGACCGGCCGGGAAATGGGTTGAAGTACAAATCAGAACCGAAAGGATGGATGCAATTGCCGAACGTGGCTTTGCAGCCCATTATAAATACAAAGGTGATAACTCCAGTGAAACAGAAATGGATCGCTGGCTTGAGAAGATCCGCGAAATGCTCCAAAATCCGGAGTCTGATGCTTTGGAGTTTCTCGATGAATTTAAAATGAACCTATACTCCAGAGAGATTGTCATTTTCACGCCCAAAGGGAAAATGGTCAATCTTCCCAAAGGAGCAACTGTCATTGATTTTGCTTACGAAATACATACGGATCTGGGGAATCACTGTATTGGCGCAAAAATTAATCACAAGCTAATGCCCATAAGCCATGTTTTAGCCAGTGGGGACCAGGTTGAAATTCTGACATCAAAATCTCAACGACCTGACATCGATTGGTTAAAATTCATCACTACGGCTAAAGCCAAAGCAAAGATTAAACAAGCATTTAAGCTTGACAAACGCCAACACCTGGAACAAGGAAGAGAAATAATCGAGGAGAGATTGAAGACATTCAATATCAAGCCAACTTCTGATACCCTAAAAAAGATCACCGCCTATTACAACCTCTCCAACAAAGACCAATTATATGCTCAAGTTGGAATGGGCTTCATCGACTTTAACGATATTGAAAATATCCTGAAGTCACGGCGTCAAAATAAGCTGGCCAAATACTGGAAACTTTCATTCGGAAAAAAAGAAGACGAGGAAGAGCTTGAATTTGATCTTCCGGACAAACAAATTGATAAGAAAAGCACCTTCATTCTCAAGGAAAACCCGGAAGAGACCAACTATACATTGGCTAAGTGCTGCCAACCCATTCCTGGCGATAACGTTCTGGGCTATTTAACCTCATCAAACCATGTTGTGATTCACAAACGCAATTGTCCTGTTGCCACAAAATTAATGAGCCAGCATGGCGATCGAATCATTACAGCCGAATGGACAAAATTCAAAAAACGTTCATACCTAACCCGGATAAAAATGAATGGATTTGACCGTGTTGGAATCGTAAGCGAAATCACCAACATCATCTCAAAATTAAACAACATCAATATGCGTACCGTTATGTTCGATACACATGATGGAATTTTTGAAGGTGAACTTTTTTTATACATCCACAACGTTGAAGATCTTAACAAATTGATCGCTCGACTAATGAAAATCAAAGGAGTAGACCAGGTTGAACGTATGGAAAGAATCGAGGATTAATTTTTATTTAGTCTAAACTATTTTAAAATTTTTCCTATTTTTGGGCATTATTTAAAATTAGATTGAATATGAATAGCCCGCGCACGCGAGAGACTGTAAAAAACATGTTCACGGAATATTTGGAGAAGAACGGGCACCGGAAAACACCGGAGCGTTTTGCTATTCTGGAAGAGATTTACTCACGAGATGGTCACTTCGATATTGAATCGTTGTATATTTCGATGAAAAACAAAAATTACAGAGTAAGCAGGGCTACACTTTACAATACGATCGATTTATTATTGGAATGTAAATTGGTTGTTAAACACCAGTTCGGCAAAAACATTGCACAGTTCGAAAGAGCATTTGCCACTTTGCAGCACGATCATATAATTGATACCAGTACCGGGAGAGTGCAGGAATTTTACGATCCCCGGATTCGCGAAATCATTGAAGAAGCTTGTTTGAAACACAATTTCAAATTATCACACCATACGCTATATATTTATGGCGAACAGATCAAAAAGTAAAAGCTTGTAAACTCATTATAAATTAGAATCCTCAATACAGATCAGAGGATTTTTTTTAGCCTCGAGCCAAAATAATTGCTAATTTTAGCAGCCAAATAAAAATCAGTCTGGCACCGTAGAAATATAGCGCAAAAATTGTTGGCTAGTTTCTGCGGTTTAACATGTCTGCGAATTTGTAAAACTCTGATAATGAAAGTAGATGTCATTTTAGGTCTCCAGTGGGGAGACGAAGGAAAGGGCAAAATTGTTGATGTCTTAACCCCCAAATACGATGCAATCTCCCGCTTCCAAGGCGGACCAAACGCTGGCCATACGCTGGAAATCGGTAATATAAAGCACGTGCTTCACACCATCCCTTCAGGAATTTTTCACGAAAACAAAGCTAATATTATTGGCAACGGCGTGGTGTTAGATCCAATCATTTTCAAAAAAGAAATTGAAGGAATTCAAAAGTTAGGAATTGACCTTCATAAAAACCTTTACATCTCTAAAAAAGCTCACCTCATCATGCCAACTCACAAATTGTTGGATGCGGCATCTGAAGCAGCAAAAGGGGACACAAAAATTGGTTCAACCCTGAAAGGAATCGGACCAACCTATAAAGATAAAATTGGCCGTGACGGTCTTCGCGTTGGCGACCTTGTGGAGAACTTCGAGGTAAAGTACAACAGCCGCATTAACGCTCACAAAGAATTATTGGAAAAATTCTACAAATTCGAATACAAAGAATTGCTGGAGCAAATGGAGAAAGAATGGATGGAAGGCGTTGAAGTCCTGAAATCATTCACATTGGTTGACAGCGAACACATGATTAACGACCTGTTAAAAGACGACAAATCAGTATTGGCTGAAGGTGCTCAAGGGACCCTACTCGACATCGATTTTGGCTCGTACCCATTTGTAACTTCTTCAAATACCATTTGTGCTGGAGCATGTACCGGTTTAGGATTGGCACCACAAAAGATTGGCGAAGTATTTGGAATATTCAAAGCCTATTGTACCCGCGTTGGTATGGGCCCATTTCCCACTGAACTATTCTGTGAAACAGGTCAGAAATTGCGCGATGCCGGTAACGAGTACGGATCAACAACAGGCCGCCCAAGACGCTGTGGCTGGCTCGACCTGGTCGCCCTAAATTACTCAATCCTGATTAATGGTGTTACCGAATTGTTTATGATGAAAGCCGATGTACTGGATGACTTCGATACCATCAAGGTTTGTACAGGCTATGAAATTAATGGTGAGGTAACCAATAAGTTTCCATTTGAGTTGAACGAGGATGTTAAACCGGTTTATATTGAATTACCGGGCTGGAAAACAGATCTTACAAAACTGACTCATGAGAACGAATTCCCTGAAGAATTCAACAATTACATTAATTTTATTGAAGAAGAAACCGGCTTGCCAATTACGATTGCCTCAGTAGGACCAAATCGTGCGCAAACGATCCATTTAGACAAATAAAATATCCAATATTATAATAAAAAAAGAGCTCACATGAGCTCTTTTTTTATTATAATATTTTGCAAAATATTTGTCCTGCCTTATGTTTTAATTAACTTTAAGCTCGCCTCACGTGGAATAAGGCACCTTCAAGACAACAATTCGAACTATAGTGCGCAAAACAGTGTTCGAATTTTGTAATCGGAAACAATGTGGACGGTAACGGATTGGGTTATTGCAAAACTTTGTACGCAAGAGCAAGATGTTTTAACACCTTTATTCCGAAACAAATCCACTGATATGGAAAGATGAAAAATAGCTGATAAAATGGACATTATTCGCCCAACCTTGTTATTGGACAAAGAAATTTGTTTACAAAATATTGCTCGAATGGCCCAAAAAGCCAAAGACAAAAATCTCATCTTCAGGCCTCACTTTAAGACACATCAGTCTGCAGTAATTGGAGATTGGTTCAGAGCTTATGGAGTCACAGCAATTACTGTTTCGTCGGTAAGTATGGCTCAATATTTTGCACAAAACGGGTGGGATGATATCACCATTGCATTCCCGGTTAACATTCTCGAAATCGAGGCAATCAATGCATTAGCCAAAGAAATAAAGCTGAATTTACTGATTGAAAACCTAGAGTCGGTTCAGGTACTTACACAACAGATCAAACACAAAGTCGGCATATTCATTGAAATAGATACCGGCCACAACCGAACAGGAATTGCATCCAATAAATACTTTGGCATTAATTCGATGCTCGATGTAATTAAAGCCAATAAAAAATTTGAATTCAAAGGATTCTTATCGCATACCGGCCATACTTACCAGGCACAAAGCAAACACGATATTTACAATCGTCATTTCGATGCTCTTCTGAAAATGAAAGCCTTGAAAAACTATTACAAAAAGGATTTTCCGGAACTGATCTTATCCTTAGGGGACACACCTTCGGCCTCCTTGTGCGAGAACTTTAACGGGATTGATGAAATCCGGCCTGGTAACTTTATTTTCTTCGACCTGATGCAGTACAAATTGGGAGCGTGTAATTTTGAAGATATTGCTTTGCGATTGATTTGTCCGGTAATTGCACGCCACGGAAGTCGTAGCGAAGTCATTATTTACGGGGGAGCGGCTCACATTTCAAAAGACTCAATCGTTAATTTGGATGGGAAAAGTCTATACGGGCAGGTTGTTGTCACAAAGAACGGACAAAAAATTCTACTTGACGAACGAAATTATCTATATAAATTAAGCCAGGAACACGGTGTAATCCGGACAACAATCCAGGGTTTTCATAACTTCCAAGTTGGCGATTTGGTTGAAATAATCCCAGCTCACAGTTGTCTTACTGCGAACCTGATGGGAGAATACCTGACAACCGAAGGAGAATGGATTCCGATGATGAGTAAAGATTTTCACCGCACACCATCTCACCAGAAGAACAAAATCTAAACAGCTTCTGAATAAATCAGCAGTATTACTTCTTTTTAACACAAAGAAGAGTCTTGGTTAAGAGACATGTGTTATTTTAGTCTATCAAAATTCATAAAAAATGAAATTGGCCGTAATAGACTTGGGCACAAACACATGTAATCTTCTCATTGCCAGCATCAATCATGCAAACTACCAAATTATTCACCAGGGAAAGGTTGGGGTAAAATTGGGTAAAGGAGGAATTCATAAAAACACGTTAACTCAAGAAGCATTCGACCGGGCCATTATAGCGCTTAATGCCCACAAACAAACGATTAAGAATTTGGGAGGAGTTGATCAAGTGATTACCATTGCAACATCGGCAGTCCGGGATGCCGGCAATAAAGACACATTCGCCAGGAAACTTCTTGAAGAAACTGGAATTGCCCTAACGATTATAAGCGGCGAAGAAGAAGCACGCCTTATCTTCCAGGGGGTAAAGCTGGCATTCGGCAACTTACCCGAGGACAGCTTAATCCTTGACATTGGTGGTGGTAGCAATGAATTCATTCAAATACAGCATAACGAAGTGAACTGGAAAGAAAGCTTTCCGTTGGGTATGGCGCGTGTCATCGAAAACTTTGACATAAGCGACCCAATCTCACCACAGGAAGTTCAACATATTGAAGATTGGTTTACTAGCGGACTCGATAATCTCTGGCAACAATGGAATCATGTAGCTCCACCTGCATTAATTGGCTGTTCGGGTGCGTTCGATACCCTAGCAGACCTCTTAGACAATACAGCTCCGGGAACAAAAGCACGTGTCAGCCAGGAAATCACTATCAACCAGTTTAATGAAATCGCTGATCAAATCATTTATTCAACTAAAACAGAAAGAATGAACCTTACCGCAATGGAGCCATTACGGGTGGAGATGATTGTTCCTGCATTTATTTTAATTCGACTGGTATTAAAAAAGCTGAAGATCACAAAAATTGTACAAACTGACTTTGCGCTGCGGGAAGGCGTTTTGCTCGAATGGATTAATCATTAATTTTGTTTCACAACCCTGAAAATCATAAAACATGTCAAAAATACTTGTAATCGACGACGAACGGAGCATCCGTAATACATTAAAAGATATTCTGGAATATGAAAAATACCAGGTTGACCTGGCTGAAGAAGGTACAAGCGCCCTGGATTTGTTAAAAAAGAACGAATACGACATTGTTTTGTGCGATATAAAAATGCCGGGAATGGACGGTATTGAAGTGTTGGAGAAAATACAGGAAGAAGGGATTGAAACACCGATCGTCATGATTTCGGGACACGGCAATATTGACACAGCCGTTGAGTCAATCAAAAAAGGCGCCTACGATTTCATTGAGAAACCACTTGACTTAAACCGGCTGCTGATAACAATCCGCAATGCGATGGACAAATCAAGCCTGATGACCGAAACAAAAGTCCTGAAAAAGAAAGTCAGCAAGAAATATGAAATGATTGGTGAATCTGAAGCCATCAAAAAGATCATTGACATGGCCGACCGTGTTGCGCCAACCGATGCACGCGTTTTAATTACCGGGTCGAATGGAACGGGGAAAGAACTTATCGCACGCAGGCTGCATGAAAAGAGTAATCGTTCCACTCAGCCATTTGTTGAAGTAAACTGTGCTGCCATTCCATCTGAACTAATTGAAAGTGAATTATTCGGACACGAAAAAGGAGCCTTTACTTCGGCCTTAAAACAGCGCAAAGGGAAATTTGAACAAGCTGATGGAGGTACCCTCTTCTTGGATGAGATTGGAGACATGAGTCTTTCGGCACAAGCCAAGGTATTAAGGGCACTTCAGGAAAATATCATCACTCGTGTTGGTGGCGACAAACCAATAAAAGTAGATGTTCGCGTATTGGCTGCGACGAACAAAAACCTAAGCGAAGAAATTGAAAGTGGTAATTTCCGTGAGGACCTGTACCACCGTTTAAGTGTCATCCTGATTAAAGTTCCTGCATTAAATGAGCGCCCCGAAGATATTCCCTTATTAGCGAATCATTTTATCGGACAAATTTGCGGCGAATACGGAATGCCTCCAAAAACAATTGAAAAGGAGGCTATTAAAAAACTACAACAAATGCGATGGACCGGTAATATTCGGGAATTCAGAAATGTAATTGAGCGCTTGATTATTCTTTGTGACAAAAAAATAACCGGTGGCGATGTCGATGCCTTTGCAGCACCACTCAAATAACATTCAAACAATTCACTAATAAACAAGACATTAATCAATTTCAGAGGATACGCAAGGAAGCCCATCAAAAAATATCCACTATTTTTCGACCAAAACAAAACATCTTTCAATTTTCGTTGTTTAGTATCACATAAAAAGATTGTAGTTCTTTCACAAAACGATATTAAAAAGGGTAACCTCTGAGTACGGTAAGTTTATTTGTTGTTGTCATGGCGTATTTTTTTAACATTTAACCGGACATTGTCCGGGTGCGAACCGTTATTCAGAGGTTTTTTTTATTTTCCCCTATTCGTTTCTGATTCAATTCTATCATGCTTCGCTGATAATTGGTAAATTATGCACTCCTTTTAAAACAGAGGTCGTACCAAACACAATTAATCAATGAAACCGAACTTCCAGCTAAAAAGCAAGGACTGTATCTTTTGCATCTTTAGCCTTATCTTCCTTTCTATTCCTGTTCTAAACCATTACTTTTTCAGAACAAGCGCATTAGATCTAGGGATCTTCAACCATGCAATCTATAACTATTCTCATCTAAAAATAAGCTACTTTACACTGGGACTAACTGCCCGTGAAACAGGAATTGTTGAATGCTTCGGAAATCATTTTTCACCCTTTATCTTGCTGATTTCGCCCTTCTACTTTCTCTTTGGAACGTATACATTACTTATCGTTCAGGTAGCCTTTATCATCTTGGGAGGGATAGGCATTTACCGGTATAGCTCATTTTTCTTTCAGGAAGAAAAACTCAAACAACTCATCACGATCCAGTTTTTCACGATTTGGGGAATCTATTCTGCTTTAGCTTTCGACTTTCATATGAATGTTTTAGCAGCCATGTTGGTGCCATGGTTATTCGTCTATCACCGAAAAGGAAATCAAAAAGCCATTATTATTATAAGCATCTTAATCGTTCTTACACGCGAAAACATGTCGCTATGGTTAACCTTTATCTTCCTGGGACTATCGCTGGATAAGAAGCTAAAATCTCACACAATAAACGCTTATTTCTACCCTTTATTAATGCTTCTTTCACTGAGCTATTTTTTCGTTGTAACAACTTATCTAATGCCACAATTTATCCCTTACGAAAGCAATGGGCAACTTGAACGCTACAACCAATTCGGGAACAACTTTGTGGAAATAATAAGGACTATAATTCAGCATCCGTTGCAGACTATTAAAATGCTTTTTACAAGTCCAAAAGACGGAGAAATATTTCGATACATAAAACTTGAATTACACCTTATGGTTTTATTTGCCGGAGGTATTCTTTTCATTCGCCGACCATGGTTTCTTGTTATGCTGGTTCCCATATACTTCCAAAAAATGTTAAGCAATGATGCCGGCATGTGGGGAATAAACTATCATTACTCCATCGAGTTTGTACCGATACTAAGCCTGCTTATTATTGAAGTAGTGGCTAATATGAACTCCGGAAAGTGGCGTTATATAATTGTCATAAGCCTACTGATTACAACATCTGCTAGTACCTGTTACACCTTCTTCTACCGGAAGTCGATCTGGTACACCGAGGCTAAAGCAAACCCATTCAGTTCATTACATTATCATTCCCCCCTAAATATTAAAACAATTAATGCCCAACTTAAGACAATCCCCCAAAGTGCAGCAGTTTCGGCCCATTACAGTATAGCTCCTCACCTGGCTTACCGCACAAATATTTATCAGTTCCCCGATATTCAAAATGCCGATTTTATTGTTTTATTGAAAAATACAACCAGCTTCTATCCCCTTTCCAAAGATGAATACTTCTCAAAAATTACATCATACAGGAATTCAAAAGAATTTGAAATCTGGAACGAATCTGATGATCTGATTACTTTTAAGCGGGGTGAGCACTAGGTCACCAATTAATCATTCCAAAATTGATATTTCTGGTCAGGTAGCTTGAAATAATCCGGGTTTAATTGCTTTTGTCCATAAGAGAGGTAAAAAGGAGCTGCCAGGAAACTCGATTCTTTTTCCATCTCCTCTTTCAGACGATCAGACTCTTGTCCGATATAAATCGTCACGGAGTGGTCCGGATTTTCCATTGTGCTTAACAGCAAACTCTCCACGCCATTTGCCCAGGTAAACATCATTCGGTTATTATCAATCTTATCTGAAGCAATTATCCATTTTCGTTGCTCTCCACCCTTTACTTGTTGAATCAGTTCTGTCATATAAGCGATCCTGCCCTGGTATACAGCCCGGACTTTCACAATTTGAATAAAAAAACAAAAGCAAATGACTCCCAAACCGAATGTTAGCAATTTTGCGTAATCCTGAACTAAACTTCCCAAAACTAATGCAGCAAAAAACACCAATGGTAAAAAGATTTTTTCCATCTGCATATCGGCATCTCCCACCCGAAAGGCAGCACTTATAACAACAAAATAACCGATTAATGCGAACACGAAAAAACAACATAACAGATAGCGCTTTTTCCATAATAGGAGGCTTAAACACACCAGTACTATTAACAAAAGCGGAAAGTATAAACTAAAGAGGCGCTTAAAAAAGAAATGGACAGGATAATAAGTACCTAAGTCATTTATTAATTGGATTGGATTAGCCCAAGTATTTTGATACAAACTCTGATGTTCTTGCGAGTTATCAAAAGCAAAAATGTACCAGGAGAACACAGCCGCAGTCAAAACAAAGGCGAGATAGGGATATATAGTCCTTAGCTTACCAAACTCAATTGAGAAGAATAGAATTACAAACAACAAGGTAAAATACGCAATAGAATGTGTCAAAAGACCAAAGATCACAAACAAGATAGTTCCTGCTAACAGCCACCAATTCAAAGCTCTGTCATTTTTAAACTTTCCTTCAGCATACACCAACCAGGCATATAACAAACAGCTATTCAGCAGAGCGATAGAGCTTTCCGATGTGGGTCGAAAATAGCTGTGAGCAACACCAAGAGATGTCACTGCAATAACGACAAATCCTGCTGTCCTGTTTTTCAAAACATAGGTCGTCAATACAAAGTACAGATACCGCACAAGCACAAAAGAAACCGAGTAAAGGGGCACTAAATATCTGAGAGGTAGGTGAACTTTTACACCTGCAACCACCAATAGCTGACTAAACATGGCCGTTAGCCTACGATGGGCTTCAAAAAACGTTTGATCATTTATGATATTGAAAAGATAGTAGGCCGGATCAGTAATCAAGATGCGGGATTTTGCATCATAAACTGCCAGGACTATTAAAACGATAAAAAAAGAAGTACCAACTATTTTAAACCAATCTCTTGCCGGGGTTGAATTCATCCTTCATGCTTGTTTCAATTGTAAAGATAATTATTCCAGTGTGATTCCATCCTTTTCATTCTCACCATCCTTGGAGCTCCTAAACACAAGGTCAACACTTGCTTTTAATAAGATTAACACCTCATATTTCCCGCTTTAAAAATTTATCGTTTATATTTGGATGATTGATTCAAACAAAACAAATGGAGAAAGTTGCCATATTCCCCGGATCATTCGATCCCTTCACAATAGGACATGAAAGTGTAGTACGTCGTGCGTTACCCATGTTTGATAAAATTATCATCATGATTGGGTTCAACACCCAAAAGAAGTCCTTTTTCCCATTGGAGAAACGCGAAGGATGGATTGCACAGGTTTTTCAGGATCAACCCAAGGTTGAAGTGCGTACCCATGAAGGCTTAACTGTTGACTTTGCACGGTCGGTAAATGCCAATTATATCCTTCGTGGCTTAAGAACATCAGCCGATTTCGAATATGAACGGGCCATTGCACAAATGAATAAAAAGCTTTTTCCACAAATTGAAACTGTCTTTTTGCTGACAATGCCCGAGCATACTCCGATCAATTCATCGATTGTGAGAGATATTATCCTTCACGGAGGAGATGCCAGCATGTTTATTCCAACAGGTTTGAATATGGACGAATTTACCAAGGATGATGACTAGAGTACTTGTTTTATTGACATTTCTTTTCAGTTCCGTCCTCAGTTTTTCACAAACATTACCAACAATACTAAGTGGACTAGCACCCGACTATGCCGGATCTAAGATCAACTTAACAAGAACAACTGATCCGGTAACAAAGCAGTCGGAATGCATTGGGACAATTACGGTTTTACCCGATGGCTCCTTTTCAACATCTGTTAAAGTAACCCAAACAACTTATTGCATTGCGAACTTCGACCGTTGGAAAGCCGAAATTTATTTAGAACCGGGAAGCAACTATGAAATTGTTTTGCCACCCTATCAACCATTAGATGAGTCTGAAAAGCAAAACCCTTTCTTCCAGCAACAGCTTGTCTATTTTGGTATAAAAAATTGGGATGCTCAGGATATAAACCATCGAATTCAGGAATTCGAAGAGACATACAATCAACTGGAAAACAAATATTTTAATCAAATATTTAAAGATAAGTCACAATCTTCGGCTGATACACTCATCACCACACTACAACAACAGTTCCCCAAAACAAACGATTCCTACTTTGAGGATTATAAATTCTACCGTTATGCATCGATTATTTTCACGGTAAATCAAGATAAAACCAACACGTTCATTAAAAAATACCTCGATCATCCTCCTTTTAATTTCAACCTACCTCCGTTCCGACAGCTTTTCGAGCAACAGTTTTCAAATTATTTCAATACGGAAAGTAATCAAATAGGAGGTGAACAATTCAGGAGGATTGCAGGAACAGCCAATTTGAACAAATTGGAGGATTACTTCAGAAACCAAAAACAATGGTCGGATGAGCTTAGCCGAATCGTGATCCTAAAAGGAATTAACGATGCCTTCTACCAACACACTTACAGCCCTGAAACCATGCTGGCTTTGCTCGACAAAGTTCAACAAAGCAATTGGCCCGTAAAGGATAAACAACTAGCAAAACAGATAAGCAAAAAACTAAAATACCTGCTCCCCGGCACCGATGCACCGAATATCAGTATGACAAACTTCGACGGTGAGAAACTGGACCTGAATAGTCTGAAGGGCCAATTAATTTACCTGCACTTTACAACAGTTACGAACCCGATTTGCCGCCAACAGCTAGACGAACTAAAAAGAATCGCCCAGAAATTTAAAGGGCAGTTTGAAATTATCAATCTGCTACCGGAAGCGAACATGGAGAAAAAGGATTTGATATTGAAACAAAATTGGGCAGGTACATTCTATACTGTAACCGATGAGGAAAAAGCAAAATACCAGGTTAAAACATTCCCTACTTCATTCCTGATTGATGAAAACGGAAAATTGATCAACTCACCGGCACTAAATCCAATGGACGGTTTTGAATACCAGCTAGGCGGTTATTTTAAGGAAAAACAAATGGAACAATTTCGGAATCAAGGCCAATAATTCTTCAACAACAATTTTATATTGCCGTAGGTCGAGGCATAAACCTCATCTGCCTGATCTGAAGAAAACCACCGAATCTCGGTAATATCTTCCTCCTGCTGCGGAACCGGAGTTTCATTCCCCCGATACATCATTTCGAACCAGCTCGTTTCTTTCCAAACCCAATTGTCGGGCGCCGCAATATAAGGAGAACGGTAAATATGATAGGTTGATGGCAACTGTTTCACAACCTCCAGACCATGAATTCCACATTCCTCTTCAACCTCCCGAAGGGCAGCATCTTCCTCTCCTTCACCATCTTCAATCATTCCTTTAGGCAAATCCCAACGACCAAAACGTTTAATAAATAAATATTGCTTTCGCTCATTCCGAACAATCCCACCGGCTGCCGGAATCTGATTCATCGAAAGAATTAATTCCTCAATCAATTCTTTTTTCACCAAACAATTAAAGATAGGTTCTTCAACATGTTTCTGGTTTTCAAGGCTAAGCAGAAAGTCCACAAAAGACCTAGAATCCTCTATATCAATATTTTGCACAATGTTACCTGAACGTAAATTCTTGTTTTCAGGGTTAAGAAGGATAAGGGACTCATTGAAAAAAACTTTGTACATTTGCGCTGTATTCTGAAAAAACATTAAACATTATGCAAGACATCCAATTGGAAGTAACGAAAAAGCTAGTACAAATTAACACAATAAAAATCCAACCTTCAAACCCATTTACATGGGCCTCAGGCTGGAAAGCTCCGATCTATTGTGACAACCGGAAATTGTTGTCTTACCCAGAAGCCAGAACATTAGTTTGCAAAAAATTTGCAGAAATCATCCGCAAAAAATATCCGCAAGTTGAAGTAATTGCCGGTGTTGCTACTGGTGCAATTGCACACGGAGTGTTGGTTGCTGAAGAACTTGGCTTACCATTTATCTATGTTCGTTCAAAACCCAAGGATCATGGTTTGGAAAACCTGATTGAAGGTGATTTGAAAGCAAGACAAAAAGTTGTGATCATTGAGGACCTGGTTTCAACTGGCGTTAGCAGTTTAAAAGCAGCTGAAGCCATCCAAACTGCCGGAGGTGCTGAAATCTTAGGTATGTTAGCCATTTTCACCTACAATTTCCCGATAGCCAAAGAAGCTTTCGAAAAGGCAGGTATCGAATTAACAACACTAAGCCGATACCAAACTTTACTGGAAGTTGCTCTTGAATCAGGAGATATTGAAGAAAGTCAACTCGATTCGTTGAACAAATGGCGTGAAGATCCTGCAAACTGGGGAAAATAAGCCAGACAAAATCCATTATACCCATAGCAATCCCCGGCCCTGTCGGGGATTTTTACGTTTTTCAATGTTCATTCGCGAACTTAGTACAGTTTAAAACTGGATCGCAAAACACTCAAACTAGTATGGCACTGCAGAAATATGTAAGTGATATTAAGATCATCGAACAAAACCAGGAAATTGTATATAACTACCTCTCGAATTTTGAGAACCTTTCAACTTATGTAAACGAAGGTTTGCTCTCGAAGATGAATGAATCGGTTCCGCAAATTCAGGTTTCCGATTTTGAATCCGATAACGACTCATGCCGGTTTAAAATATCAGGAATGGGGCAAGCCGAGATTCGGATAATAGAACGAGAGCCACACTCAACAATCAAAATCAACAGCTCAGGCGGTTTACCTATTGGAATCACGTTTTGGGTTCAGCTTCTTCCGGTTACTCCCTACCAAACCAAAATGAAGCTAACCCTACATGCTGAAATGAGCATGATGATTAAGATGATGGTCAATAAGAAACTGGAAGAGGGAATTAACCAACTGGGAGATATGCTAACCCAGTTACCTTATCGTTAACAGAGCAACTAGAATACGATCAGAACAACAAAAGAAATGGTAAAGCAAATTACAATCGATGAATATTTTAATCGGTACGCAGAATTACCGCTAATTGATGTTCGGTCGCCCGGCGAATACAAAAAGGGACATATCCCGGAAGCGCAAAGCATCCCCCTTTTTGAGGATGACGAGCGAGCTGAAGTCGGAACGGTCTATGTACGTCAGTCGCGCGAAAAAGCGATTGAACTGGGCTATAAGTTTGTAACTCCCAAACTCCAGCAATTCATT
>NZ_JBZQJF010000245.1:0-14546 GCF_059905295.1 Mangrovibacterium sp. | reverse complement strand
CATTGAACCCCATTGGGCGGTCCGTATAAAAAGCGAATGGAGTCTTTTCCGTAGGGAATAAAACGATTTTTAAATATTCCGTATCTATTATTCAGTTATTTAGAAATTGTAAAAGTCCTTGCTATTGCCGATTAGGCCCTTTATTTTTAGGCAAGTTCAAAAATAAAGAATATATGCGTCGTTATTTCCTTTTTATCGCCTTGCTAGTGGCTGGTTGTCAGCAAAAACAAATGCTGGTGGAGCCAGGTGTTGCTAAAAGTCTGGCCGATTGGCGGGCTGCACACATTAGCGATCTTAGCTATCATTTAAATTTTACGATCCCCTCGTCAATGCAACAGAAAGTGCGCGGCGAAATGCAGGCCAGCTTTCAACTGGATGAACGGGGGCAGGACCTGCCGTTTGATTTTAAAGGTGATGGTGCGATGGTTCACGAGGTTGTAGCCAACGGGAAAAAGATTCCGATACGCTGGGAAGGCCAGCATGTTCTGATTAAGGCCCGGCGATTAAAAAAAGGACATAACAACATTTCGATTCGTTTTACCTCATCGAATCAATCGCTTAACCGAAACGAGGATTACCTATATACCTTGTTTGTCCCCGATCGGGCATCAACGGCCTTTCCCTGTTTCGATCAACCAAATCTGAAGGCGAAGTTCACGCTGGAACTAACCGTACCTGATGATTGGAAGGCAGTGGCCAATGGCCCGGAAGAAAAAGCGGATAACTACGATGGTAATACAACCCATTATTTTGCGCAAACAAAGCTGTTGCCGACCTATTTGTTTGCTTTTGCAGCGGGTGAGTTTGAAACTGTGAGTCGGGAGCATAACGGGAGGGCTTATACTTTATACCATCGGGAAGATAGCCCCGCGAAGCTGAAGAATAACCTCGACGATATTTTCAAGCTGTTATTCCTTTCAGTGGATAGTATTGAAAGTTATACGGGCATTCCGTATCCTTTTGCCAAATATGATTTTGTGGCCGTGCCTTCGTTTCAGTATGGAGGGATGGAACACCCCGGAGTTACACTTTTCAAGGATTCGCGCCTTTTTCTCGAAGGAAAACCGACACCCCGCGAATTACTCAATCGAGCCAACCTGATTGCACACGAAACTTCGCACATGTGGTTTGGCGATTTGGTTACGATGTCGTGGTTCGACGAGGTGTGGCTGAAAGAGGTATATGCTAATTTTATTGCCGATAAGGTGACAGCTCCTTTGTTCCCCGACTTTAACAGGGATTTGTTGTTCCTGATGGCTCATTATGCCGAAGCTTATTCGGTCGATCGGACCGGAGGAGCTAATCCGATAACGCAGCCCCTGGCAAACCTGAAAGATGCGGGAACCTTATATGGTTCGATCATCTACCATAAAGCGCCGGTAGTTATGCGAATGCTAGAAGATCGTATCGGGAAGGATGCGCTTCGGCAAGGCTTACAGAAATATCTTAAAGAATACAGCTATGGCAATGCCGGATGGAATGAGTTGATTTCGATTTTAGATACCGATGGCCATTTAAAAGAATGGTCGAAAGTATGGGTTGAAGAAGCCGGAATGCCGACTTTAACAGCTCAGGTTGATCGTTCTGATGTGTTGATCCGGCAGGAAGATCCCGCGGAAAAAGGACGCATTTGGCAGCAACAGTTTCAATTGGTGTGGTCTGTCGGCGATAGCTTGTACCGGAAACAGGTTGAGCTGAATAAGCAGGAGGTCAGACTTACCGGTATTCTGCCGGCCAAAGGTGTCGACTGGCTTTACCTGAATGGTAATGGAAGAGCTTATGGTTTTGTTGTGCTCGACTCGTTAACTACCCATTACTTTACAAAGCATTTGTCAGAGGTGAATGATGTGTTACTTCGTGCAGCAGCCTGGATTGATCTGCACGAGAACTGGCTGGAAGGTAAACTCGCTCCGGTGGACTTTGCTCAGGCTGTGCTTACGAACCTACCGGAAGAGAAGGATGCTGTCTTGTACGAGCGGATGCTTTCATACCTGGCCGATTGTTATCAGAACGACTTGTCGACGGATGATAAGAATAATCTTCAAGCACCAATTGAGAAACTCATTTATACGCAATTGGCTAAATGTCCCGAACATGCGAATGCACTTTGTAAGGCGGCGATCACACTTTTTCGGTCGTCCGAAGGACTGAAGGCCCTTTATGCGGCCTGGGAGAAGCAACAGCTAGCTGGTAATTCATTGACAGTAACACAACAGACCGATTTGGCATTTAGCTTGGCCTTGCATTTCCCGGATCGGGCTAATGAGATTCTGAACAAGCAGGAAGCTCGGTTGGATAATCCTGATTTGAAAGCCAGGTTTCAATTTATTCGTCCGGCTGTTTCTCCCGTTGAGGCTGTCCGCGATAGCACGTTCCAGTCTTTTGCACTTGTTGCCAATCGGGAACATGAGCCTTGGGTACTTACAGCCCTGTACTACCTGAATGATCCCGAGTTTTCCGTTGGGCGCGAAAGATACATCGAGTCGGGGCTTGAGCTTTTGCCGGAGATTCAGGAAACGGGCGATATCTTTTTCCCTCAGGGCTGGGTTAATAGCTTGTTGCGAGGGCATAAATCGGAGGAAGCTGCCGAGTTGGTGCGTAATTTCCTGTTTATCCAACCGGATTTCCCGGCGCCTTTGCGTTTGAAGATACTGCAGGCCGCCGATCGCTTATTGCGAAAACACCCGATTAAGGAGCAAGACTGATGATGGAATATCGGATTGAAACCTTCCCCGAAACTTTGTTGGTCGGATTGTGTCTTCGCATGTCGATTGCTCAAAACCGAACCGGAAAATTGTGGCAAAGCTTTATGCCCCGGCGGGAAGAGATTCAGCATACAACAGGTGACGATCTTTTCTCGGTACAGTTTTATCCAACAGATTATTTTCAAGCCTTCAGCCCGGCGATGGAATTTGAAAAATGGGCTGCTGTTTCGGTAGATACTTTCGACGAGCTACCCGAGGGGATGGAACAGTTGACAATTCAAGAAGGCTTGTATGCCCGATTTTTCTACAAAGGTTCCTCCGCAAATGCACCGCAGGTTTTCGGCTGGATTTTTGGAACATGGTTACCTCAATCTGACTATGAACTGGATTACCGTCCTCATTTCGAGATTCTCAGTGATCGGTATCGACACAACGATCCTGCCTCGGAAGAGGAAATCTGGATCCCGGTTCGGAAGAAAGTCGTTGAAAGGTAATTTTTCAACGCTGCATGATCGAATGCTGATTGACTTTACCGAATAGATTTCTCGGAAAATTTTAACTTTGTGCCTTTCAAAAAAACTAGAAAAGGGGATATGCAAAAGAAAATTATGTTGCTGGGTTCCGGCGAATTAGGAAAGGAGTTTGTAATTGCGGCGCAGCGTTGGGGGCAAACCGTAATTGCTGTTGATAGTTATGCCAATGCACCGGCGATGCAGGTTGCTGATGCTTGTGAGATTATCAATATGCTGGATGGCGAAGCACTCGACCGTGTTGTTGCCAAACACCAGCCGGACCTGATTGTTCCGGAGATTGAAGCCATTCGCACTGAGCGTTTCTACGATTACGAGAAACAGGGTATCCAGGTTGTGCCATCAGCCAAGGCGGCCAATTTCACCATGAACCGGAAAGCAATTCGTGATCTGGCAGCAAAAGAACTGGGGCTGAAGACGGCCAACTACAGGTATGCCAAATCATTTGAGGAACTGAAAGCCGGCGTTGAGGAAGTCGGTATTCCTTGCGTTGTGAAACCGTTGATGTCATCATCCGGTAAAGGTCAGTCAACCATTAAAACAGCTGACGAGATTGAAAAAGCCTGGAAGATTGCCGGCGAAAAAGGGCGGGGTGATGCAGGTGAAGTGATTGTAGAGGCTTTTGTTCCATTTGTGAGCGAAATTACCTTGCTGACTGTTACTCAAAAGAATGGTGAAACCTTGTTTTGTAAGCCTATTGGGCATCGTCAGGAACGCGGCGATTACCAGGAAAGCTGGCAACCCGTGATTTTGCCTGAAGGTTTTGAAGAGGAAGCTCAGCAAATGGCAGCCAAAGTAACTAAGGCTCTGGGGGGAGCCGGTATTTGGGGTGTTGAGTTTTTTATTACAGCTGAAGGTGTTGTCTTTAGCGAGTTGTCGCCTCGTCCGCATGATACCGGTATGGTAACTCTGGCTGGCACTCAAAACCTGAACGAGTTTGAATTGCATTGCCGCGCAGTATTAGGCTTACCGATTCCGGAAATTCGCCAAGAGAAAGCCGGCGCAAGTGCTGTGGTCTTATCGGGCATCGAAACCATCAATCCGATTTATTCCGGCTGGGAGCAGGTTTGTCTACATCCGCATGCCGATTTCCGCTTGTTTGGCAAAGAAGCTGCTCGCGAATATCGCCGTATGGGTGTTGTTGTGTTGAATGCCGAAGCTGGTACCGATGCGTTGGAGTTGCAAAAGGAAGCCCGGGAACTGGCCAATAAAGTGGAAGTGAAAGCTCGCCTATAGGACAAGAGGTTCGTTCAACGAGCAGGGATTGATAATTAAAATGTAAAATAAAGAGGGGCATCATGCCTCTTTTTTGTATTTTAGTTACAACCAAACTCTAAAATATGAAACGTTACCTCCTGTTCCTGTTCTTTATTCTCCTGATTGGTTGTTCGAAAAGTTCGGATGATTCGGTACTGCCGGTTTCTCCCGGTATGTATTTCCCTACGATTAATTCAGATACCTGGGATACCCTGCCTCTTACCGGTTTGGGATGGAATGAGACTGCGTTGGACAATTTATACACTTATCTGGAAGAGCAAAATACGAGGGCTTTCCTCATTCTGAAAAACGGGAAGATTGTGGTTGAGAAGTATTGGGGACAGAATATAACAGAAAGTGCGGACTTCACCTTTCGGGATGTTTGGTATTGGGCATCGGCAAGTAAAACACTAACAGCATTGATGTTTGGAATTGCACAGGAGGAAGGTTTGCTGGATATCAATGATCCAACGTCGACCTATCTGGGAGAAGGTTGGAGCAGTGAACCGACCGAGAAGGAAGCGATGATTACCATTCGCCATCAGTTGACAATGACAACCGGTTTGGATTATACGGTAGATGATTTAGACTGCACCGATCCTTCATGCCTGCAATATAAAGCGGATGCAGGAACACAATGGTTTTATCACAACGCTCCGTACACCTTGCTCGGAGATGTTCTAGCCAAGGCCTCCGGGCAATCTGTAAGTAATTTTACGAAGGCGTCTGTTTCGCAGAAAATTGGAATGAAAGGAATTTGGCTGCAAACCGGCGACAATCACGTTTATTACAGTACGGCACGTGGCGCTGCCCGTTTCGGTTTGTTGCTGTTGAATAAAGGGGCATGGAACGGCACTGCTGTGTTATCCGATCAGGATTATTTCTCCGCGATGACCAATACCTCACAGGATTTTAACCAGTCGTATGGTTATTTAACCTGGTTGAACGGGAAGGAATCAGTTATTTTACCGGGAGTAACCGAGGCTGTTAATTTAAGTATTGCTCCTGCTGCTCCTGCTGACTTATTTGCCGCGATGGGTAAATACGGGCAGTTTATTGATGTTATTCCTTCGGCCAACATGGTTGTTGTTCGTTTAGGGGAAACTCCCGACGATAACCTTGTTCAGCTTCACCTGACCATGTGGGAGAAACTTGCAGCTGCGATACCTTTCGACTAGTGGCTATTTGAGCTCACAGGAGTTCGAAATCTTCAGGTTGAATACGGACGGATATTTGTTCATCAGTTGCAATATGGTTTCTGTCAGCAAGTTCATAACAGGTTCGTATTCGCCCCGTAACAAGGTACTCATTGTTCCGATTTCTGTTTCTACCTCCGGTTGCTTCTCAAGTAGCGCAAGCAGCTCATTAACGGGTTTCTCGTAACGTTCCTGTAAAGGGTAATAACTTATTTCAACGGTGATGTACATGGTTTAATCTTCTTTCTGAACACAGGCAGCCATAAAAACAGCCGGGACGGAATTTGCCTCTTCGGTGCCATCCAGTAACTCCCCATTTGCGTTGAGGTGGACGCATAGGACGATTTTGGGAGTTCCAAAACCTTCAAGGTAAGTTTCCAGGTCACTTTTCGACATCAATTCACTATGGCTGAAAACCGGATCATCGGCCTTTGTCTGGCCGATAATGGAAGCTTCGTTTAAACAACCTACGATGAGCCAACCTCCCGGTTTCAAAACACGATACATTTGGGCAAAAGCCTGCATTTGATCTTCACAAAACTCCAGGGCTGTAATCACCGCGATGTTGTCGATTGATTCGTGTGCCACAGACAGGTTCATCATGTCAGCCTTTCGGAATTCAACGCGGCCGGCTAGTTTTCGTCGGGCTTGGTCGAACATGGCATCCGAAACATCGGAAGCTGTAACGGAAAAACCTTGTTCCAAGAAAAACTCGGTCCAGTGGCCGGTGCCGCTTCCCAACTCAAGCATGTGACCTCGCGGAATTTCCTGAATGACTTCCAGTAAAGCTGCGTGTTCCAGTTCATCTACTTTTTTGCCCAGTTCCGTTTCGTAATACGAATCGTATGCATCGGCGACAGCCGGATCTGCGAAAATATTCATGTGCTTTTTTATTTGTTGTCAAAAATAGGATGAATTCCAATACACGCGACTACTGACTGCCTAAAAATCGGAAAGCCGGATTACTGTCATCCTGTTTGGCCAGCGGGCTTTTTGTATTTCCGTGCCAGACGGAGGGAGTATGGTACTGGGGATGTCCCTCTTTTAATTCGTGACCCAGATCTCGTCGCAGGCCAACATGGGCTTTTTCGTTTTGTGTTTTCGCCAGTCTGGTAGTTGTTGTTGAGGTTCTGCTTTTACCCGGATGTATCTCAGGTTTTGTTGTTTAAAATTGATGGTCATCGGGATTTTCTGAATCGTGTAATCCTCTTCCAACTTGTTTCCTTCAAGCTCTCCAAGCTTTGTGAAATGATTTCCGTCCACCGAACCTTCAACGATTAAGTGTGTTGGTCGGAAGATCCAGTGTCGTTGGTCTTCGAGGAAATTTAGTGATACCTGGCTTATGGTTGTATTTGCTTTCAGATCGATGGTGCAGGCTAAAGGTGAATTGTAGAAACAGAGCCAGTTGTAGCTGTAGTCGTCAAATCCGTACATGCCATCAATTAGTGTTCGTGAGCCTTTGTTAGCGTATTCTGAAACAAACGGATAAGTCATTTCCGTGACTTCACCCTTCGAAGCCAGGTTGTTTGCAGGTGGATTTTGAAAGCACCAATTCCATTCTTGTTTGTATTGAGCTAGTGTGGTGCCGGCTTCATTCAGTTGATTGATTTCATTCTTTTTACAGGCTTCACAAAAACGATCTACACGCTGGTGCATACCCTCTTTGGCACAAAGGCTGCCATCGGGCTGCTTTGCCCAAAGGCCATAGCGATCCCGGCCATAAAAACGGGTTTGTTGCAGATAGGCAAACTCGTCGGATAACCGAAGACGATTGACGCGTTTCCAAAGTTCCGGTTTGTTGTCGACGGCAATCTCTGCTGAATCCAGTAGCGTACTGTACTGGTCCATAAATTGGGGAGATAAGAAGCTGTTCCAGGCTTCCACCGGGTTGCCATAAATATTGAGCTGTGTTTTCGTTTGTTCAACAGCTTGTCGTTGCAGGTTGATATACCGCTTTATGTATGTTGCTGCAGCACCATAATAGCCATCCAGAAATTCGTCGGTTAGTTTTTTGACATCCTGATTTGGAGACCACATTAGTTTAGCCAGCACGTATTGCTTGAGTTCTGCTAAATTGCTGTAATCGTATCCGCTTCCCTGGGCAAAAACTCCCGAAATACCATGCTGTTTGAAATAGTTTAAATTGGGTTGAAAAGTTGAGATAACCGGAAACGGAGCAAGATAGTTGGTAAATTGGGTATAATAATCCCAAACGAAAATATGCGAACTTATCTTTTGCCAATTCTGAAGGTTGAGGTTGAAAGCTGCCGCACTTTTTTCCTGATCAAGTTCGCTGGTGCGGTTTGCATCAATGGAACTCAACAAAATGTATACGTTTGATCGTGGTTTCTCATGCAGTGGGGCACGGGCTGTACTTCCATAGGCCAATGTCGTAAAAATACGGTTGGGGAAGGCTTTTGCAATTTCATTGACAAAATGAATTAAGGTTCCTGCATCTCCTCCTTCACGTTCGTTTATTTTGCAACATTTTTCGCATTCGCAGGTGCCAATATCATCGTTCGGACTGATTGACCAATAGATTGCATCCGGGTTTTCTGCTATTCTTTTGCGAATCGTTTCAATGGCGATTTGCAAAACTTCTTTATTTGTGAGGCATAGCTGTAACGGTTGCCGCTTGCCCATGAAAAAAGAAAAGTATTCCGGGTGGTCGTGAAAATATTCCTTGGCCGGGACAAGTTGGTTGAAAGTGTGCCCCCAAAGTCCCCAAAGATCGTCCAGCCTGTGTAGTTTATACCAATCAAGGTATTCAGAATCCGCTTCTGCCGGGAAATAAGCTTCCCGGTATTCAAAAGCGGGGGAGGAGTGAAACTGCAAATCGTTGGCTACTGTTAGCGTGTCGCGTTGGGGACAAACTGCCGGTTCATTGGCATTCCATTTCCGACAACCCAATATATCTTCAATGAAGGTATAAACCCCGTAGATAATTCCTTTTCTTGTTCCTCCTGTAAGGGTAAGATTTCCTTGCTTTACGCTAATGGAATAGCTCTGTTCATGTTTTGGACTCTTCACCCAACTTGTTTGCCCAATGCTGATGTAGGGAAAATCCGGTTTCCTGTCCGATTTAATAATTGGTAGTTGCACGGTTGTTACACGCTTGAAATAAGTCTGAAATAGTTGAGCTGCTTTCTGATCTTCAGCGTTGGCAGATGCTGAAATGACAATTTTGTAGGTTGATTTTCCGTTGTTGGCCAGTTCTGTTTGTCCGGCCGAACTGGCATCAGCAAGATGGGACAAGAATATGGTCAATAGCAAAATCAGGTTTTTGTACATGTCAGAAATTTCTCAATAAAGTTAGGTAGAAATCATACTGATTGTAGCTTTGGTTATTCGGTATTCGCTGATTGGCATAGCTGGCAACCAGGTTGATTGTCCATTTGTAGTTGATGCTTTTCTGAAAACCGAGACCTGCTGATTTCATCAAAAATCCCGAAACACGCTCGGTCCCGAAATTTCGGCTGCGGTCGTCAGGGCTTGTTCCCAAGGCACCGATAACTGAGATGTAATCCAGCTTATCATTCAGGTAGAAACGGTGATTTAAGGTATAAGCCTGATCCCATTTCCCATTATCGTGAATGGCATACACCCGAATGTTTGTCCAGTTGTTCCCCCAATATTTACCGACTGAAGCTAAGGCTGAAACTGTATGGTAACCTCCCGAAAAAATGTAGCGAGAGCCTAATTCTCCCTCCCAGCCTTTGTTAAAGCTATGGAACAGTGAATAGCCGGCACGCCATTTCGGGAAAACCAGCTCATCGGGCGACCAGCCTGCGATAGCATACGAATAGTTGCGTTGGTTATGCTGATAATAAAGTTCCGACTCCAATTGATATCCCGTTGCAGTTCCCCGGTCCCGGTAGTTTGCCCGGGCAATCCAACTGGCTTTTTTGAAGCGGCGCATATATTGCAACGATGTTATCCAAGAGGGATCGCGGTTGTCGGAATAAAAGCTGTGCAAGTGAATGAGGCCAAGCTGATTTTTGTAGGTTTTACTTTTTAAAAAATCGGCATAAGTGAGGTATTGGTTGTTGTTGGTAGATTCTTTCGATGCTGCATAAGCTGCCTGGTAGGCTTCTTTGTATTGAGAAAGTTCCTCGTAGGCTGAGGCTTTTTTCATCAGGAAAAAGGTGTCGTTGGGGGATAGAAGAAGTCCATGATCAGCTGCGTCAACGGTTTGCTGATATTGCTTTAGGTCGAAATAAACCGAAGCCAGATTTTTAAGAATAGCCAGATTTGCCGGTTCAAGCAGATGAGCTTCTTTCAGGCCTGACAGCGCTTTCTCTTCTTCCTGTTTCTTCAGGAATGCCTTGCTTTGTTGTAGCAGTATATTGACGTATAAGGTTGAGTCTTTTGCCGACGGATATTCTTTCATGAGTTTTTGGGCCGGGTCAAGTGCTCTGTCGTATTCGTTGGCTTCAGCTAAAAACGAGGCGTTCTTGATCAGGAAAAGACTATCGTTTGGAAATTGTTCCAATCCTTTCGAAGCATAAGAAATAGCCTCCTTAAGCTTGTGTGTCGAATAAGCCAAATTCATGAGATGAATATGCGCATTCCGGTTTTGCGGTTCATCATGCAGTATGGCTTGCAGCAGATCTATTGCTTTGTCTGGTTCATCATTTTGAATGTCCGACTTTGCCAATTGCCAGCGGACTGTATTTAATGCATAGCTATATTTTTTATCAGCAGGATATTTTTGATGCTGATTCTCTAACAGCGCTAAAGCTTCTTCATCTTTTTGCTGATGATGAAGTGCATCGGCCTTTTTTAAAATAAGGTTCTGACTTTCCGGCTCCTCCTTTAATGCCTGGTCAATCAGCATTTCAGCTTTGGCAAAGTTTTCAGTAAGCAGGTTGAGGGTAATGAGATCGTTCAGTACATCTTTATTTTCTGGCATCATGGTATGAGCGATCGTCAGATGGACATTAGCACTGTTGTAATTTTTTTGGATTAGGAACAGCTTTCCCAACAGTTGGTGAAAGTCCGGATAATCAGGTGTGATTAACAGAGCTTCTTCGCATTTGGCAATTGCTTTTTGATATTCTCCCTCTTTTGTTAGGGCTAAGGCCTGGAAAAGCAAGTCGTCGGATGATTGCTCAACCTGTGCTTTTGCCGGAAGTAGAAGGCAGACCAAACAAATGACGAAAATAAATTTGCTGTATTTAATGCTGTTGATGTCCATTGAGTTGTCTAATAAAATTGATTTGACAGGCTAAAATCAAGCTTTACTGGTTGCCGGTTTTTGTACAAATCCCTTACGCTGCATATTCCCCCAAACGTGTTGTTTGCCCGTAAGCTGAAAGAAATATCCTTTCAACGATGCAAACAAAACAATCGGGTGATAAATCAGAGGTTCCCAAAACGCTGTAAAGCACAGGTACAACACTTCATTCCATTTATAATGTTTAAAGATGATCTGGTTCCAAACGAGCGATAAAGAGGTGAGTGCAATGGAAAAGAAATAAACAAAAACGAGGAGGATGGCAGCAAATGCCCAGTTGATTTGGTCAGTCCAGATCAACCCGATGTAACTAAGTAGTCCAATGGCTTCAATTAAAGTTGCCAATAGTTCGAATAGGAGACTGTAAGGGAGAATGACTATCCCCAACTTTTTATATTTCGGACGGAACATGAGTTTCCGGTATTGTGACAAAATTTGTAAGAGGCCTCTGGCCCAACGAATACGTTGGCGAACAAGGACCTGTAAGGTTTCCGGACCCTCAGTCCAACACAGGGTAACCGGAATATATTTCACCACGTACTCCTGTTGATTGTCGATCATGTATTGTCCCATTCGGATGATAATCTCCATATCTTCTCCGAATGAGGTCCGGTCGTAACCACCGGCTTTTAGTGCAATTTCGCGGTCGAATAAACCGAGGCCGCCCGATACGTTTGGCACAGCATTCAGATATGACCAGCCCATTTTCCCGGTTACAAAGGAGCGGATATATTCAATTTCCTGGAAACGGGGAAGTAATTTTTTGGGTGGTTTGGCACGCACAATCATTCCCGAATCGAACTCGCAGGAGTTCGCCATTTTCAGAGTTGCACCAACGGCTATTACCCGATGCTGATTGGTTAAAAAGGGTTGAATGAGTTCCAGTAAGGTGTCTGGAGCCAAAATACAATCCACATCAGTATTCAGAAAGTAGGGGAAACGTGCTACATTGAGCCCGGCGTTAAATGCGTCGGCTTTTGTTTTCCCGTTTTCTTTGTCAATGACTAGGAGTTTTTGGTAAGCTTTGTTTCTGGATTTATAATAGCCTTTTACCGGGAAGGTTGAAATTTCATTTTCACAGGCGAAGTCCGTTTTGACTAGATTGAATTCTTTAATTAATTTTTCGAGGGTATCGTCTTTACTACCGTCGTTAACAATGATAACCTCGAAACGGGGATAGTTTAATGTTAGCAGAGAACGTACATTACTGATAATGGTTACTCCTTCGTTATATGCCGGTGCAATTACGCTGATTCCCGGTGTGAGATATGAACGAAGTAATACATCCTTATCAACCGTCATGTTGTCTTTCTTGTACTTGTTGATGGCCGCCCGGGACGAAAGAATTAATAGCAGGTAAATGCCAAACAAAACAATACAATAGATGAATATGGTGTACTGATAATAATCGAATGCCTGGAGTAGAATATCTTTTAACACTAGTTGAAATTGACTAAAGGATTTTTAATATAGTTGATCAGCTCGATGTCCGAGGATGATACTTTTTTGAAAAACTCCATCTCCTGAATCTCTGCCATTGGGATGCTTTTGAAAGCAGATATGGCAGCATGACGTTTCAGCGTAAAATCGTTTTCCTCAAGGAAAATCCGGATTAGGAAATTCGGAGATAGTCCCCCCCCTGTACGTCCTAGTGCTTTTAAAATCTCTTTTTTAATAACAGGATTGTTTTCTGAGGGATATCGGTTGATGAGGTTTTCTTCATATTCCGGCAACATCAATTTGCCAATGGCATTGATAAGCCTTTCTTTAAGCCAGTCGCTGCAAGTGTCCAGTAATTCGATCATTGAAGCAGCAGCTTCGAATTGGTAAAAGTGAACAGCTAAGCGAGAGGCAAGCGAAACAAGATCTTCCGCGATGTTCTCATTGATCCATTGGGCGAAGTTGGGAACTGAATTTTCAGGAAGTTGGGAAATTGTATTGAACAGTTCCAGCTCATCCCATGTCGATAAACGTTCACCTCTTTCAATCAGGATGTCGATTGAAAAATTTTTATGATTTAAGAAATAGTAAGTTCGTGCTGCGTGGTAAATATACTTGTTCCTTTGCATTAGCAATTGATGTGTCTTCTCATCTTCAAGTATATAACCCATTTTGTTTATCTCTTTTATCGCACGAATAACCCTATTGGGAAGTACACTGTTTAGCGCATTAATCGCATCTTTCTGAAGGTTCAGCTTTAGATACAAATACTGCAGAATCTTTTGAGTATTGCCTGAAAGTTGCTGCTTCATCTCAATGATTGTTTGAACAAGTATTTTCCTGAGATACTTTCTTTTGTGGAGCTTTAACGAATCGAATTGATTTAAATGTGAGTCGATCTCAAAGGTCTTGTTTTGCGGTAAATCCTGAGTTTGAGAGATGATTTCAATGAGTAAATCCTGGGTGACAGGAACCCACTTGGACACAGAAATATCGTGGATGTAGTCCCAAAATTTGCGATTGAACAGGATTGTGTAAATTACGACAAGCACCAATGCCAACACCAGGATCAGCACGATTGCCACTTGGATGATTGCAGGACTGGTCTGATACTGATTGAATAACTGAATCAGATCGTTGAACGCGAAACTGCTAACGAATACACACACCATAAACGACTAAGCAGTAACGCTAACATTTAAAAGTCGTACTACTCTGGATAATAGCTCGCCGGGCGTAAATGGCTTCTTAATGTAGTCGTCAGCCCCATTTTCGAACCCGGCCATGACAGTTTCTTCGTTTGTTACAGCCGAAATAATAATTACCGGAACCTGGTTTTGTTCTTTGTTCTGTTTGATCCTGTCGATGATCTCGAAACCATTTGCGTATGGTAGCATCAAATCTGTAATGATTAAATCAAAAGGTGCTGTGTCCAGAGCCTCAATAGCCTCTTTCCCGTTCTTTGCAGATGTTATTGTGAACCCATTTTTTTTCAAAATGAATTCAATCATCTTCAACAACAGTTCATTGTCTTCGATTACCAAAATTTTTTTCATCTTCCCTCTTTTCGTTTAGCTAACAAGTGTGGCTAATCTAATATGTTTTTGTATTAATTAACAAAGATATTGTTAATTAATAATGAGTTGATTTGGATGTAGCAGGTTTGGTATTTTTTAATTCGAACGTATGTTGTTTTTGGCTTGATGTTGTTGTTTGTCTTACAGGAAGTATAAGAGGAAATGCCTTGCGGTAGTTTGGTCGCGTTAAAAAAAAGAAAATATTTGAAAAAGAAGGTCGTTAATGCTTGCCTGGAAATTAAGAGTAGGAATAATTACCTTTCATCACAGTTCGATGCATAAGAATTAGCTTGTTTTTATCGGTGAATAGACTTGTTGAAAATGATTTCATCGACCCCTTTTGTCTTAAGAAATTAATTAACCCTAATTAAACAAGATCCTTCTGCTTCAAAATTAATTAACGTATGTCAATTTTTAATCAGCCGTTTTGATAATGAATGAATTTGTAAGAATATCCCCTCTTGTTAGTAGCTCAGTTTTTCCATTCTGCTGGCATCAAGACGTAAGAAGATAAACAGAAGTATCGTAAATGACCACAATGACGATCCCCCATAGCTGAAAAAGGGCAGGGGAATACCAATTACAGGTGCTAGTCCGATCGTCAT
>NZ_JBZQJF010000244.1:0-2239 GCF_059905295.1 Mangrovibacterium sp. | reverse complement strand
TCGGACCTCCGTTTCACGATGGCGACTTTTATAAAATGTTGGAAGCAGCCATTGTGATCGCAGCTGAAAACAATGACAAGGCTCTGAACCAAAAGATCGATTCTATCATTACGGTGATTGGTATGACGCAACGTGCCGATGGGTACATTCATACGCCGGTGATGATTGAGGAGCGGGAGCACCCTGAGAAAAAAGCAGAGTTTGCCGAGCGAATGGACTTCGAGACCTACAACATGGGGCACTTGATGACAGCTGCCTGTGTGCATTATCGCCTGACAGGAAAAAGAAACTTGCTGGACATTGCTATAAAAGCAACCGATTTTCTTTACAACTATTATAAGAATCATGCGCATGAGTTAGCGCAGAATGCCATTTGCCCTTCACATTATATGGGCGTTACCGAAATGTACCGCACGCTGGGTGACCCACGTTACCTGGAGCTGGCAAAAGGTCTGATTGATATTCGTGACCAGGTAGAACATGGGCACGATCATAATCAGGATCGCATTCCTTTCCGCGAGCAAACCAAGGCGGTGGGCCATGCCGTACGCGCCAACTATCTGTATGCCGGTGCTGCCGATGTATATGCCGAAACAGGCGACCAATCGTTGATGACTGCATTGGATTCCATCTGGCATGATTTGGTTGAAAACAAGCTATATATCACAGGTGCATGTGGTGCCTTGTACGATGGGGTTTCGCCAAACGGCACGACCTACGATCAAGCTTCGATTCAGCAGGTGCATCAGGCTTACGGAGAGGATTACGAGTTGCCCAACCTGACTGCTCATAATGAGTCGTGCGCCAATATTGGCAACTTGCTTTGGAACTGGCGAATGCTGCAGGTTACTGCCGATGCCAAATATGCCGATGTGATGGAACGAGTCATGTATAACAGCTTGCTGGGGGCGGTAAGCCTCGATGGTATTCGTCATTTCTATGCTAACCCTTTGGCGGTGGCCGACCAGGTTTCGCACAAGCTTCGTTGGTCCAAAGATCGTGAGCCGTATATCACCTACTGCAACTGTTGTCCTCCGAATACAGCTCGTACGGTTGCCGAAATCAGTAATTACATGTACAGCTTGTCGAAAGATGGTTTGTTTGTGAATTTCTATGGTGGAAATGATTTGAATACAACGATGGAAGACGGGGACGCCCTTCAACTGAGCCAGCAAACAGATTATCCCTGGGATGGAGCGGTTGCTTTGACTGTGCAAAAAACATTGAAAAAAGATATGACCGTTCACCTGCGTATTCCGGCCTGGTGTAAGGGCGCAGAATTAAAGGTGAATGGAGAACCGGTAGCAACCGACGCTCAACCTGGAACTTATGTGGCTGTTACGCGCAAATGGAAAAAGGGCGATCAAATCAGTTTGAATATGCCCATGCCGGTGCAGCTGATGGAGACTAACCCGATGGTGGAAGCCAACCGGGGATTGGTAGCTGTGCAGCGCGGACCCGTAGTGTATTGCGTGGAAACAGCTGATTTACCGAAAGGCGTTGATGTGTTTAATGTTGCTGTTGATGCGGCGAAAGAGCTAAAACCGGAGCCGATTGAAATTGATGGTGCAAAAATGATTGGCCTGAAAGGTGAAGGCGTTTTATTGACCGACACCAGCTGGAAAAACAAATTGTACCAGCCCGTGAACCTGGAAGAAAAAGAAATGCGGATTCCACTCAAATTTGTTCCTTATTACGCCTGGGATAACCGGGGAAAAGGGGAGATGAGTGTCTGGATTCCGGTAAAGAGATAGTTAGTTTTTGTTTATTTGATTGATAATTGATTGTTTGTAGAGCTTTGGCTGAAACTTGTTTCGGTCAAAGCTTCTTTTTTTCCTGAAAGTCGCTTTGGAGTTCCAAGTTCCAAGTTTCAAGTTTCAAGTTTCGAGTTGCGGCTATAGGTACCCTTGCGGAAGCCAGGGGCTGCTGCTTGTTACTGGTTACTGGTTACTGGTTGTTTCTTACTACTTGTTGCTCGTTACTCTTCTCTCAATCGCTAATCGGCAATCAATAATCGTTTTTCAAGTTTCGAGTTTCGAGACAACCCGACAACTTCAGATAACAAGGACAACAAGGACAACCTGATGCTCGGGGAATCTTTTACTCCCGTCATTGGCGGTAATCTTCGGAATCAGGTATGCTTTTTAGATCTGAGCATTTGTCCAAGTGCCACCAATAGAACCTGGATGCGGTTTGGACATTTGCTTAGGTGCCACCAATAGAGCATTGATATGGTTTG
>NZ_JBZQJF010000243.1:0-16669 GCF_059905295.1 Mangrovibacterium sp. | reverse complement strand
GCAAAAGCCGATCAAAAGATATTTCGCTTTTTGTAGAACCGCCATTATTGTTATTTCTTTTTAGTTTGTTGATCGACCGCTTTCATCCGAATAACAGAGAAAGAATAAGCCGGCAAGCTGTATTCAAACGTCGAAGAAACTGAGATGGTCTTAGTTTCCGGCTTAACATGTTGGTCGGTGACCTTGCCCTCGAGAATAGTCAAGGTAGCATCACTTGTAACAATCGGAAGATCTGCCAAATTGATTTTCGAATTCACGGCTACCGGTAACAAGTTTGCCAGTTTCAGAATATAATCGCCTGTTTTACTGTCACGAACGAGCGAAGTAACCACTCGCTTTTTCACGTCCGGTGCATTATCGCTCAAGTTTAGCTGCGAAGCAATGTATTCTTCTCCCGAATTCTGTCCAAACATTTTTTGTACGTAGTAATCCGGTGTCAGGAACACCTTGGTATTGTTAAAATAAATCAGATCGGGATTCCATTGCGTGTGACCATGTTTAGCCAACAACGGAGCGAACGAGGTCATATGAACCACATCGGCATTACGTTCCACATTAATCAGATGAAGAGCATCGCACAACGCCGTTTCCGTGGTGAGCTTTCGTCCGGGAATATGTGTCGCGTATTCACCTAAATAAACTTTCGGTTTTGAGCGGTCGTAACGATCGTAATAATCCTGGTTATTCAGGTACCAGCCGGGAGGTTGGTAGTAGTGCTCATCCACCAGCGGCACATGCAGTTTAGAAGCAATCTCCCAACCCACACGATAATCGGTTCCTTCCGAGAAAGGACCAACTGTTCCAATCACGGTGATTTCCGGGTGCTTTTCCTTAATGGCATTGAAGATCATGGTGAAACGCTCTTCGAAAATATCAGTAATCAAGTCTTCATTTCCAATACCGATGTATTTCAGGTTGAATGGTTCCGGATGACCTGCCTCAGCACGTAGTTTACCCCACTTGGTATTTTTGTCGCCATTGGCCCATTCAATCAGATCAAGGATATCCTGCACATATTGACCCATATCGCACATCGGGATACCACCTTGCTGTCCATAACCGCCTGTCGACGAGTTCTGACAAGGCACACCGGCTGCAATAACCGGTAACGGCTGGGCACCAATATCTTCGCAAAACTGAAAATATTCGTAGTAACCAAGCCCCATCGATTGGTGGTAGTTCCAAATATTGCGGTCACCCTTGCGGGTTTCCAGTGGACCGATGGTGTTTTTCCATCGGTAAATATTATCGAGTCCGTCGCCATGCGAAACACAACCACCGGGGAAACGCACAAAACGCGGATGCAAATCAGCAATCGTCTGTGCCAAATCGGGACGCAACCCATTTTTGCGACCTTTAAATGTTTTCTCCGGGAAAAGCGAAACCATATCCAACGCTACTTTCCCTATAAACTGAGGAACAACCTGCAAGCGTGCCTTATCCATCGTCTGTTTAGCAGTCACGGTCAAAGTCAACTTTTTCCAATCTCCACTAACTGACTTGCTTGTTCCCTCTGCAATTGCCTTTCCATTTTCGTCAACCAAGCGGATCAACAACTTACCTTTGGCTCCATCCAATCCTTTCGCAAATACGGAGAAGTCGTATTTATCTCCTGCTTTCAAGGCAATACCGTCGAACCCTTCATTTTGAAGCGCATCACCAATCTTCGCAATGGATAAAACAGCGTAGTGTTTTTGATTTGGGTGAACCGGAGCCACTGTATCAATCGTAAAACTTCCCTCATCTCCGACGAACGACCAGGCATAGGAACTGTTCCAATCCTGATTTCTGTTTTTGGTGTCGGCCGGTGTATATTCGAAACCCCGGTTTTGAACCAATTCTGCGTATAAACCACCATCGGCAGCGTAGTTGATATCTTCAAAGAAAACACCAATCAGCATATCGCTAATCGCTTTACTATTATCAGGAATTGCTGTGATCTCAGCATCGAGTGGTTTTAGGTTCGCATAGTGAGTCGAATCATCGGTCAAACGCTCGGCACGTTGCTCTTCATGATACTTGCTCAATTCGTAAAATTGAATGGCCCCCTGGATTAGCGACCAAGGGACTTTAGCAACGACTCCCAACTGTTTTTCACCATCGATCATCACTTCTTCCCGTGCATTCAGCCGGTCGCTTTCACTTCCTTCAACGGTTTCGGTATAATGCTTAAAATCAGTTGTCGTCGTTTTAAAAACCTGCTTTTCACCGTTCTGATCACTCAGCCAGGTAATCAAATAATTTTTATCAGCCTGCTGATAAGAAACCTCCGGCAACACGACATTGCCTTTAGTCATCACCTCTGGGTACGACTGAGGTTCCCAGGTATATAAATCCTTGGTCTCGGCATGTGCAAGCTGACCAACCGTTTCATTCAAACTCCAGATCTCGTGCCAGGTTCCTTTTTGATCCTGAAACAAGAAAGGCGTAATCATTCGCTTTTGCGATCCCCAGGTTCCGAAGTCACAAAACAGGAAACGGAATTCCGGGCCTATGCTATGCCAGTTCTTTTTATCGACACTCCAGGCGTAGTGCAAACCGTTTTTGCCATGATTCTTCACCGTCGAGTAGGAAAAGACATAGGCAGAATCGGGTTCGTTGGCCTTTACCTGCGGCCCTATAAGAATGGCAATAAATAAGAAAATGACTGCTTGTAATTTCATAATTGTATGGTAGTAATAATTTAGTAGACAAGTTTATAAAGTGCACTGGCATGCGGTGCAAGCTCAACACTGTACTCACCTGAAATCTGACCGGAATCTTCTCCTGTCCAAAGGTTCACCAAACCACAATCACTGATGTATCCGAGCTTCGTCAAATCCACGGTGATCGTTTGCGGGTCATCGGCAATATTAAATAGTGCCAGGTATTTATCGCCATTATTGGGGTGTTCCGACACAATAGCAACCTTACCGTCTTCATTGAATAACTGGTGCACATTGGTGCTTTCTGCATGCATTTTCAGCACTTCCTTATTGGTTAAAAGGGAAAGCGTAAAATCGTCGTTACTTGGCAGATCTCCGCCAAACATCAAGGGAGATTTAAAGATGGTAAATAAAGTCATCAGTGAGTATTGTTCATCTTTGGTCAAACGAGTCATACGATCTTCACCTCGCTCACCACGAATAGAAATACGTCCCAGCGGGATCATATCGCAATCGGGCCAGGTTCCGGGAGCAATATAGGGGTACCATTTCTGGCAAACATCAATCAGATGGGTGAAGTGATGCCAGGTGTCCCAAACATCGTCAACCATGCGCCACATATTCGCGTGTTCCCGGATATGGTCAGCATCTTCAATCGGCGTTTCTCCCGGTGATGTACTCAGTACAATCGGGCGGCCACACTGATCAATGGCATTGCGAATCAGCTCGATCTCTCCTTTATGATAGGGACGCGACAAGTCATCAACTTTCACAAAGTCAACTCCCCAGTCGGCATACATGTCGAAAATCGAATTGTAATATTCCTGCGCTCCGGGCTTGTCAGCAACAATCGTGTAATTGTCGCGCAACCATTTACATTGCTGCTCAGTGGAATAAATCTGATAAGCCGTAATACCATCGGTTCCGAGAATCGGCATTTTCTTTTCCACAGCCACTTTCGGGATTCCACGCATAATGTGGATACCGAATTTCAGCCCTTTGCTGTGGATGTAATCAGCCAAAGCTTTAAAGCCCTTCCCTCCAGCGGCTGATGGGAAACGATTAACAGCCGGTTGGTAACGTCCGTATTCATCAATCACATAACGTGGGTCAGTTTGATTGTAGCCACCGGCTTTATCATTCTCTACAAACCAGCGAATATCAACCACGATGTATTCCCAGCCGTAGTCCTTCAGCTTCTCAGCCATATAATCGGCATTTGACTTTACTTCCTTTTCCTCAACGGTAGGTCCGTAACAATCCCAACTATTCCAGCCCATCGGCGGGGTTTGTGCCCAGGTTTTAAATTCTCCTTTTGCAAAAGGTGCTGGTTTCTTCTTCGATTGACAGGACGTCAAATAACTCATCAGAAAAACAGCAAGAAGGAAATTCAGAAATCTCATTTTATTGGTGTGTTTAAGTTTAAAAATCAGTGCCTTTTATTTTTAAAGGTAAAAAGTACGTTTTTTCTTGAAATTGTACAATTTTCATGATTAGTACAAAACTCATACCGCCTGAAAAATAGAAAAATAAAGCACTGTATATGTGAACATTAAAGCTCCATCTTAAAAATCAACCAAAGTGCTTATTTAGGTAATTTCTAAACTCTGTTTAGACGATTCCAACGGCTTTCAGAATGGTATCAGACACAAGAAGATCGGGTACTCCAACCAACATAAGGCTGTCAAAAGAAAAGACGTAATACATGACTGTTCCCCCTAATTGTTTTTACAATACGTACTGAAAAATAAAAACGGCTGCCCCTGTTCAACAAAGGACAGCCGTTCCTACACCATTCGCAAAGGAAGATTATATCTATTCTTCGGTCAACCAAACCTTCATCTTATTGGCTCCCCGGTTATCCCAGACATAGTAGGGAATTGCAGTGAACGCTTTTCCTTTGACATCTGAAGCGGTAATTAATTCGACACCGCCCAACAATTCAGGTTCAAATGAATTATCGAAAGCTGTTTCCGGAGTCACACCAATCTTATCAACATCAGCATTATCTGCTCCCTCAACGCAATAGACAATCGGCCCGCGCTCTAACGCAACTAAACCTTGGTCGGCCTCAACCAACTCATTTGCTTTCACTTTACGAATTTCCATAGGAAGGCTGTACTCTATTACATCACCCTTTTCCCACTTACGGGTTAATGTTGCATAGCCGTTTTCCTGAACATACTCAACAGCTTTACCATTCACTTTCAACAAAACAGGCAGCTGATTGGCACCTTCATAGGCATACAAGTCGGAAGGCACCGGTTTGTTCTGAGCCCATCCAGGAATGCGAATGCAGACCGTAAACTCCTGCTCTGCTTCCGGAGATACCTGCAACTCAACATCACCACTCCACGGATAATCAGTTTTCTGACTTAACGCGACGTTAGTACCTGCAACATGAATATCAGTGGCACTTTGA
This sequence comes from Mangrovibacterium sp., assembly GCF_059905295.1. Taxonomy (NCBI): domain Bacteria; kingdom Pseudomonadati; phylum Bacteroidota; class Bacteroidia; order Marinilabiliales; family Prolixibacteraceae; genus Mangrovibacterium; species Mangrovibacterium sp. The sequence goes on along the minus strand of NZ_JBZQJF010000243.1, from coordinate 11,602 downwards.
ATGAACAGATTCACAAAAACTTTATCCTGGTTCTGAGCATAAATATAACCAGGTACTGAAGGCATAAACCGGCAAAGGTTTGTCGGGCAGCAAGAACAATCGAACCAGGGCTCGCGAGTCAAGCTTCCACCCGAATTAAAATGATACTCCATATCACACGCAAGCGGATTGGGATAGAAAAAGGTTTTACCATCGAGCCCCACGCCCGAAATAACGCCATTGTAGAGGCTACGTTCCAGCACGTCGATATACTTGGAATCGCCATGAAGCAAGAACATGCGATAGTTCCAATACACATTTGCTATAGCTGCACAGGTTTCGTTATAAGCTGTCAGATTGGGCAACTCATAATTATCACCGAAAGCCTCCCCTTCGTGACGGGAACCAATGCCACCTGTCAAATACATTTTTTTCGACACAATGTTATTCCAAATCTTATCCACAGCTGCCCGGTAAGCGGCATCGTCATACAAAGCAGCCACATCAGTCATTCCGGCATACATATAAGCCGCCCGCACAGCATGACCTACGGCCTCATCCTGTTGCAAAACCGGTTTATGATCCTGCGTATAAGGTCCCTTAATTTCACGGCGGGTACTGTCTCCACGAACATCCAGAAAATGGCGGGCCAGTTTCAGGTATTCTTCCTTGTGTGTAATCAGGTATAATTTGATTAAGCCGGTTTCCACAATCTGGTGTCCCGGAACCTCATTTGGAAGTTTGTTATTGAAAACATCGACCAACAAATCAGCATTTCTGGTTGCAATATCCAGAAAATTGGTCTTTCCGGTAGCGTGATAATGGGCTGCTGCAGCCTCAAATAGGTGGCCGCTGTTGTACAACTCGTGGCTGCACTCCAAATGTTGCCAGCGTGAACCAGCCGGGCACCATTCCCACCGGACGAAAGTGGTATCAATGGTTTTATAAGTGGTTAGATAACCATCCTTTTCCTGTCCAATTGCAATAAGTGAGATCACGGAATCGACATACTGATCTAATTTCGGGTCAGGCGTCGTGGTCATCGAATAGGACGCTCCTTCTATAATTTTGTACACATCCGTATCGTCAAATGGCATTTCTCCTTTGACCGGGCCTTCCATTTTTCCTCCGGCAATGAGGAAATTATCCATACGTCCCATTTCTTCACATTTAGCAAATGAAGCTGGAATGGTAACAGTTCGGTTTGTTTCAATCTTAGGGGCCCAAAAATTGTCACTCAGGTGAACTTCGTTGAACGGAATTCCCTGGATGGCATAATCGGGTGCTGACTCAACATTCTCTTTCGTCTTTGGCTGACAAGCCACAATTAGTGCAAAGACCACGAATGCGAGGAATTTCATTTTTTTCATTGTATCAGGCTTTTTATTGTTCTTCTAAGTTAGGAAATACTACGTTTTCTATATTTCAACGATCCAAGAACACGAGCGAAGGAAGAACCTTCTCTCACATAAACGTTTTAAATGTCCAATTTTAAAGTAAAAGTGGAGAACAACGACGTTGATCTCCACTATACGATATAAATCTAACTTAATAACCTGGGTTCTGTTGCAGGTTTGTATTTGTTTCCATCCGACCACGAGGGATCGGGTAAATTGAGCGATAGGAACCATTAGGCGAATGTGCAAAGAACGATTTGGTTGTGTAAACACCAAAACGAATCATATCCTGGCGACGACGTCCTTCCTGGTTAAACTCCCACCCCAACTCATCCAAAAACCGTCCATATTGAATATCACTACCACCTTCTTCTGTTTCGGCACTTTCAGTTCTTAGTCCGTAATCGTACACACTTCCTCCCATCAATTCATCACCGGTTACGGTTGCTTTTTCAGGAGCGCTTTTAAATGCTCTTTCACGCACTTGTGTTACAATCTCAGCAGCTCCATCTGCATCTCCGGTGCGAAGCATGCACTCTGCCTTCATCATCAATACATCAGTGTAACGGAACAATGGATAGTCATTATTCAGAATATTGGATGATCCCAGGGCAATTTCAAATTTCTCGAAACGATAACCATGAATCTCTTCAGAATGGCTGATATCAGGAACTTCATTAACTAAAATCAAGGGATCGCCAACTAAATTACCCATTGTACAAAGCAATGCCTCACCCGAGGATGAGTATTGTTGTCCCATCATAAAATTATCGGTTAAACGGCTATCATCCGGATCAAAGGTGTCGATAAACTGTGGAATTGCACACATTCCTCCCCATGGCGTTTGTTTTAAGTTATACTTGGCTTGCATAGACGGTTGACACGTTTGCATATGAATATCAAACTGGTTCCAGCCGGTTGTATACTGATCATCAATTGCTAAACCGAATATAATTTCAGCCGAATTTTGATTCTCCGTTACAAAAACACTTTTTTGATTGGCTTCCATGACATAGCCTGCACCTGAATTGATAATCTGATTACATGCATCAATACAGTCGCTCCAGTGAGCTGTTCCGGTATACACCTCAGCATTCAGGTACATTTTCGCCAGTAGTGTTAAAGCAGCCCATTTATTAAATCGTCCGTAGGTTGCCTGACTTCTTTCTTCACTTAAATATGGCAGACTTTCTGTAATTTCTTTTATAATGAAATCATAAACTTCAGTCCGTGTATTTTGCTCGGGCAGATAACCTTCCTCAACATCGAAATCAGTTACAATTGGTACATTGCCATACAAATCACAAAGAACATAGTAATAACTGGCCCTCAAAGCTCTCAACTCAGCAATCGTCGAATTATAAACATCCTCATCCGTTATGGGTACAAAACCCGTTTCAACCTGGTAAATAATCCGGTTACAAGTGGCAATACCATAATAAGTCCGGTCCCATGTTTGATAAACAACATCCTCGTCGACGGTCCAGGTATGTTCGTGAATGCGGCGATATATTCCACCGTCAACCCAACCGTTCGGACGCGCAGGAATTACGATTTCGTCAGCACCAACTTCGTTGGCTCGCCAATAGCCGTTCCAAAACAAGAGCAATTCTCTCCACGAACCATAAGCATTACCTATAATTGCAGGGATATCACTTTCTGTAGGTTCAAATTGGTCTGCTAAAAATTCGTTATAACTGGTATCGTACAGCTTAGTACAACTTGTTAAAACAGTTACAAGCGAGATTAACAGGACCCCCAATGATTTTTTATATTTATGAGTATTCATGTCAAACTAGTATTTAAAGTTTAGAAAGTTAAATTCACACCTAATGTAAACGTTCTGGTCGTCGGATATTTATCGCGACCATCATTACCCGGAGATAATCCCCCAGAATAAACTTCCGGATCAATTCCCTTATAACCGGTGATTACAAAAGTGTTTAACGTTGAGGCATAGATGCGGGCTTTCTGAATATACTTACTCAGATTATGCATCGTATAACCGAGCGTGATATTATCAATCTTCCAATAATCTCCATTTTCAATGTAGTAGGAGTTATATTCCAGATCCATATCAGTACTCAAAACAGCCTTACCAAATACTTTATCGTAAGCAGATTTTAAACGATTGTATTGTACTGTTTTGGTGTTCTCTAAATACATGCGTTCAAAGTTCAGGATTTGAAAATCGAAAGCGCCACGCATAGTGATTGACAAATCGAAGTCCTTGTATTGGAAGGTATTATTCCAGCTACCGATATATTTAGGAATACCGTTGCCTAAAACTTTCTTATTCTCAAACGAGTGATCAAAATCATCATAATTAACGGCATTTCCATCAGCATCCTCATAAATCCATTTGCCTGCATCATCTACTCCAATCACTTTAAAACCATAGAAGTTTCCGATCTTACCACCGATATCGACGCGGTGCGTAAATGTTTGAATTGGCTCCCCTGTAGCTCCAGTCGTGAAATAATCACTTGTAGCTTGATATAACTCATTCGAAAGAGTTATCAGTTTATTGCTATTGGTAGAAAACGTTACATTGGTATTCCAAGTAAAGTCTTTACTCTGTACCGGCACTGCATTGATCAGGATCTCCAAACCTTTATTTTCCATCTTTCCTGCATTGGCACGAGTGGTAGTCACCAAGTTTGGAGGAGTAGGTACTGCATAGTCGTACAACAAGCCATCAATTTTACGTTTGTACAAATCGATACTTCCTGAAAGACGATTTTTTAACATCGCAAAATCAACACCGATATTGGTTTCTTTCTTTTCTTCCCATCTCAGGTATGGATTTGGATTACGGCCTGGTGTCAAAGTTTGAATCCAGGTTCCGTTGTTATAGAAAGGGCTACTGTATACCAAGGTTGCAACACCTAAAAACAAATCACTTGGCTGAGTACCTGTAACACCATAACCGGCACGCAATTTTAAATCGTTAAACAAGGTCACATTCTTCATGAATGATTCTTCAGTTAAACGCCAGCCGACAGATACTGCAGGAAAAGTTCCCCAAGGATCTTTGGTTCCATACAACTGGCTTGCTGCTTCGTGACGCACACTACCCATCAACAGGTAACGGTTCTTGTAGTTATAATTAAAACGCCCGAAGAAGCCGATCAGGTTTGTTTTGGTTTTACTACTTCCAATTCCCCAAACGGTACTTCCTTCCTTGATACCAACACCTAAACCAATATTATTATAGCCAAACTGGTCGGTTTGAAAATCGTTGTTATTTACATAGAAGCTACGACCGACAAAATCCTGCCAGCTATAACCACCTAAAACCGTAAAGTTGTGATCGCCGAAACTCTTTTTATATTCTGCAGTCAGGTCCACAAGCTTTTCAGCATTTTCTGTAGCATTATCCGTGGCATAGCCATTAACACCTGCCCTCACCGTTGAAATGTGATTTTTTGTTTCATAATACCCATAAGTACTATTCCACTTTGAATAGGACATCAGGGCTTTCACATTTAAACCCTGAACTGGTTTCAATGTCACAGTAGCTGAAAGACGGTTTAAGTTGGTACTCGTTTGACCATCTGACTCTTCAATACGCGCCAAGGGGTTATCGTAGTTAAAAGCTCCGGGTTGCTCTACCCAAACACCATTTTCGTCCTTAACCGGTGAGGTTGGATTATAAATTACAGCCTGACGATAGGTATAACCATTGAATCCATTGAGTTTTTCAGTTCGGGAAAGAATACCGAGATTAAAGTTTAAAACATCATTAAACATGGAATGATTCACATCAGCCCTTGCTGTTAATCTTTTTGTGTATGATTTTTTGAAGATACCATCAACATCCCGGTAGTTAATTGTAGCGATATAGTTGGTTTTTGAATTTCCCCCTCTAAAGCTCAGGTTATGCACATGATTGATGGGCGTTTGTGTAATCTCATCCAACCAATTGGTATTTGCGCCTAAATCGTCAGATGATGCACGGGTACCTGCTGCAATTTGATCGCGGTAATCCTGGGCAGTCAACATATCCAGCTTATTGGCAATGGTTTGTGTACTTACATAACCACTATACTCCACAACGCTTCTGTCGCCGGCACCTGCACGCTTAGTCGTAATAAGGATGACCCCATTAGTACCGCGTGTTCCGTAAATGGCCGCAGCAGAACCATCTTTCAATACATCTACCGACTCGATATCTTCAGGAGCAACAGTGCTCAAATCACTTGGAACACCATCAACCAGAATCAACGGGTTTGAGCTTGTTCCGAATAAGGTTGTATTACCCCTAAGGCTAATCGAAGTACCTGCAGTAGGGTCGCCACTTGTTGTGTTCAGTGATAAACCAGCCACTTTACCTTGAATTAACTGACCGGCATCCTGCACACTCCCAGCGTTGAAATCTTCTGATTTTACAGTTCCTACAGAACTGGTCACATCAGCCTTTTTTATTGTTCCATAACCAATAGCCACAACTTCTTCCAACCCGACAGTTTCTTCTTCCATAGCAATAGAAATGGTCTTCTGCCCGGCAACGGGAACTTCAACGGCCTTCATCCCTACAAAAGAGAACAATAATATGGCGTCGGAGCTTACATTCTTCAATGTATACTTTCCTTCAAAATCAGTTATCGTTCCAACAGTCGTTCCTTTTATCACGACCGTTACCCCTGGAAGGCCTTCGCCATTTTGGTCGGTAACAACACCAGAAACATCTTGTTCTTTTTGCTGTGTTTCGACCGGAACATCATTAGAAAGAATGATTTGTCTTTCTACGATTTCATATTTAATATCAGTGCCTGTAAACAGCTCGTCCAACACATTTTCGATACTATTGTCGGGAACGTTCAGTGAGACTTTCTTTTCGACATCGACAAAGCGACTGTTATAAAGAAAATAGTAATCGGTTTCATCTTCGATTGTGTTTAATACTTGCTTGATACTCTGGTTTTCAATTTTCAGAGAGAGCCGCGTCCCCTGCGAATAAGAGTTAACTGCAAAACCCTGAGCAACAAACACCAAGATTGCCAGTAATGTTAGTTTCATAGTTAAAAGGTACTTGTTCTTCCAGAGAATAATACCCCTGGAAGCAATTAGAAACTGCTTTTTTTTCATAAGTTTGTCTTGTTTTAATTTAACAAATCAGTTTTAAGCCGACAGGCTTAGCGACTAAGGGGAGATGGGCCAACATTTCCCCTTTCTGCGATAAAGCCTTTTACATTATTTAGAACTTTTGGTTATAATTATTTTTTGCTTCTCATAGATTCCGTTTTGTTGTTTCTCACCAGGCACGATATAATAGTCAAATGGAGAAGTTCTCTTCAACAGATCCAACACTTGAGTTATTGTTTCGTGCTTAAACGTTCCTGTGAATATGTAATTATTGATTTCCTGGTTTTCGATGGTAATATCTACATTGTACCAGCGTTCAAGGGTTCGAGCCACCTGCGCCATTGGGTCGTCTCTAAAAATCAGGAGCCCGTCAATCCATCCAATATATTGGTCAACATTAACCTCCTGCATCTGAATTCTCCCTTCCGTTCTTTTAAAAACCGCCCGTTCTCCCGGTTTCATTTCTGCCAGTGTCTTGTAATTACTTTCGTTTTCCTCTATCAGATTAACTTTTCCTTCAGCTAGAACAACCTCTGTTTTATCCTCACCAGCATAATTCATCACATTGAACCTGGTTCCTTTCACTTCAATACCTATCTTACCTGCATCGACTATGAAAGGATGTGACGCATCCTTTACAACATTGAAAAAAGCTTCGCCCTTAAGGATTACGCGACGTTCGTTACCGGAAAAAATTGAGGGATATTCAATCTTTGTATCTGAATTCAGAAAAACAGAAGTTCCATCCGGCAATTGCAATTGAGACTTGACGCCGGAAGGCGTTTGACAGGCCTGCCAAACTATTTGATCTGATGAATTACGATCGTAATAAAAATAAATACTTGCCAAAAGCAAAGGCAACACCAGAATTGCAGCTACCCGCTGCCAGTAGAAACTTAAACTCCGAACAGGTTTCTCCTTGCTTATCCTTTCATCTAATTTTTGCAAGGCCGCTGTGGAGTTATAATGCTTCATCTCGGTGAGCAGATTTATTGAGCGATATACCTTTTCCGATTCTTGAAAAATCTGAAGATTCTCTTCCGAAGCGTTTTTCCACTCTTCAACCGCAACGCAATCCTCCTTGCTCAATGATCCGGAAAAATACTCCGGCAACAAATCAATGTATTCTTTCTTGCTATCCATGCGTGTTCAGTTAGGCTGATCAAATAGACCTTTCTTTGACCTTATCACTAATGTGACAGTTCAAGTCTTCGAAACACATATACAAAAACAAAAAAAAAAATGATTTTTTTTGAGAAATTGATTTACTTGATGATGTACAGCAGCAGAGCTAAAGGTAAGTAGTCTTTCAATTCAATGCGAAGTTGCTTTAATGCATTGCTTATTTGTAATTCAACTGTTCGTTTCGAAATTCCCAAATCAACAGCAATACCCGCATTATCTTTTCCTTCAAAACGACTCAAAACAAAGATCTCGCGACATCGGGGAGGTAACTTTTGAATAGCCTTGTCAATTAACTCAGCCAATTCAGGCTCGGCAAACTCCCAGTTCTGCATTCGGCTTTCCCGTTCATTCTTTTCGCTGATGTATTTACCGTAATCCTCTTTTACCTTTAAGTGCTTCAAATGATTAAGTGCCTGGTTTTTCACCGACGCAAAAAAATACGATTTAAGAGAAGTTGAGATTTCCAGTTCCTTTGTACTGACCCAGATTTTAAAAAAGAAGTCCTGAACCAAATCCTCCGCAACGGCTCTATTATCTACCATCGGATATACAAAAGCACACAGACCGGAATAGTAATAATTGAATACAAAGTCGAAAACAACCTTGTTCTTTTTGTTGAGTTCCACGATGAGATACTTATCTTCCAATTCTGAATTAAATTTTTGTTTGATTAGAGTTACGCAAGTTAAAAGAAAAAAACAAGTACCAAATTCATTTTTTGACAGCCGGCCATGAATCTGCGACTATCGAACATTCCCTATTAACAGAGCAAAGAGAGGGGAACAAATTGAATTTGTTCCCCTCTCTTCTTTATTTTGATTTTAAAATTAATAACCCGGATTCTGTGGGAGTAAGTTCTCGTTGATATCGATATCGGCCTGAGGAATTGGCCACAACCATCCTTTTTCTGCATTAAATGTCCTCGGTGCAATTTTTATTTGCGAGAACACCCATTTTGCCGGATCAGTTGGATCTGACAACTTCGATTTATCGTAGCCATACACATCATGCACTAACGATTCATCTTTCCAACGCAGCATATCGCCATAACGCGTACCTTCCATACAGAATTCAACTCTTCTCTCATGCCGTACAATTTGACGGAGTTCAGTTTGACTAAGTCCGGTACCTTCAACCGACTCGACAGAAGGCATACCTACTCTGGCACGAACCTCATCAATCAAATCGTAAATCTCCTGATCGGTACTTCCGGATTCAATCAGTGCTTCTGCCCTCATCAGACATACATCTGCATAACGCATGAGAATGGTATTCAGCGTACTGATATTTACATCGGCCACACCATACTCTGCATATTTTCTCGGTTTAGCGCCACAAGGATATTCAGCATAACTAGCCGGAATAAAAGTAGCGTCACCATATTTGGTGCCAGGCAAGACCACTGTAGCATCCAACCGTGGATCCCTATTGGTAAAAGGATCCTGATCATCATAGCCTGATGCGGCATCGGTAATTGGCAATCCATTGGTCATGTAATAGGAGTTGATCATATCCGCAGTAATATTCGATGTTTGCCAGGTACCCAAAACAAACGGCTCTGCTGGCCAAGGCTGAGTTTGTGATGTCGTATACTGAATGTCGAAAATAACCTCTTCATTATCTTCATTCGCTTCAGTGAAAAGATTGGCGTAATCAGGGAAATAATCATAAACCCCAAGATCGATAACTTGCTTCGCAACACTTGCTGCTTCAGTCCAATTTTCGTTATAAAGTAAAATTTTAGCTTTGTACGCCAACGCTGCTCCTTTCGTAGCACGCCCCGGAACTGAATAAGAAGTAGGAAGAACAGCTATAGCATCATCAAAATCACTCAAAATCTGCGTAAAAACATCGCTTTTAGGATCTCTCGACACATAAGCATCCTCAAGTGTTTGAACGGTGGTTATCAGGGGAACATCACCAAAGAAAGTAATCAAGTCAGAATAAGCGTAAGCCCTCAAAAACTTTGCTTCAGCAACCATTTGCGATTTTGTATCGTCACTTACCGGTGCTGTTTCAACATTCTGCATAAACTCGTTTGCGCGGGCAATAATGGAATAATCCAGTGTCCACTTAGCATTCGGTGCCCAACTTGTTGAGTTTGTACTCCAGGAACCAACTTCATTCGAGCCTTGCCAGGCAGCCTGGCAATAGCCATTATCGGCCATAAATTCAAACTGATAAAAGTGTGTCGGTGTAGCATTCGGTTGAATTGCATTATACACCCCCATGAGTGCCATCATGCACTGTGTTTCATTTTGAAAGAAGGTTGCAGGAGAAAGCGCGTCCTTCGGTGTTTTATCCAGAAGATCTTCTGAACAGCCAAATAAAACAGATGAAACAAAAAATATGGTAATGATTCTATTTAGAATTTTCATAATCCTGATCTTTTAAAAGTTAACATTTAAACCAACAGTCATTACACGAACCTGAGGAAATGCCTCAGCCCTGGTTTGATCAACGTTTTGCTCAGGATCAAAACCTTTATAATTCGTAATGGTGAAAGCGTTCTGTATACTTCCATAAACGCGTACGGAACCAAGTCCTACTTTAGATACAATCCTTGGATTGATCGTGTAACCTAATTCAATATTTTTCAAACGTAAATAAGATGCATTCTCCATGTAGAAAGATGAATGAACATTTGTTCTTGTTTCATCTAAAACAACCCGAGGCATTTTGTTCGTTGGATTTTCGGGAGTCCACCGATCTTTCCACCATGAACCCAGGTTTGCAACACCGCTAAACGGCGTGGCAATTTCGTAATAAAAATAACCATCAATACCAGCGACACCCTGGAAGAATGCGCTAAAATCGAACTGTTTCCATGCCAAACTTAAATTCAAGGAATAGGTTAAATCGGGATACTGTTTACCGATTACCTTCCGGTCATTGTTCGGATCTACAACACCATCTCCGTTAAGGTCTTTAAATTTGACATCACCCGGTTGTGCACTATAATTAGTGACTGAAACCACACCTGGCTTTAAGGTGTAGGTACTTCCGTCATAATCAAAATCAGATAATTGGTAGATTCCATCCATCTCATAACCGTAGAATGAGTTGATAGCATACCCCACAATTTTAGCTTTTGGTGAGGCTATGTCTTCCGGATACATCTTGGTAATTTTATTGACGATATGAGATGCGTTAAACGTAGCACGGAATTTCAGATCATTGGCAAATGTTTTCCGATAAGTAAAAGAAGCTTCAACCCCTTTATTTTGGACCTCACCGTTGTTGACGTAAGGTGCATTTTTCGCCATCGTTAACGGGATTCCCTGTGGCCACAGCAAATCTTTCGTTTTCTTATCAAAATAATCGGCAGTCATTTCAAAGCCATTCGCCAAAGTCAAGTCAACACCAAAGTTCAATTGTTGGGAGGTCTCCCAGGTTAACTCTTTATTCGTCAGGTCTTGTACTGCAACACCCGAATATAAGCTACCGCCCAATGAATAATTCACACCTGACCGCAGAATATCGCTGGCAGTATATAAACGACCGTTACCAATATTTTCATTTCCAAGTCGGCCCCAGGATGCCCTCAGTTTCAGAGAATTTAACCAGCCGCTAAGGTTCTCCATAAAACTTTCTTTCGAGATGATCCAACCAGCTGAAAAAGAAGGGAATGTTCCCCACTGGTTTCCTTTTGCAAATCGGGAAGAAGCGTCTCGTCGGATGTTTGCTTCAAACAAATACTTTTCATCGTAAATGTAGTTGATCCGTCCAAAATAAGATCGCAAGCCTAAGTCATAGCTCCCCGCGTTATTGGTCTGGGTGGCAGCATCACCAAGCGAAAGAACGCGTTGGTCGTTGTTAACAAAATTTCTGCGATAGCCATCCTGCCAATCATAGGTAAATTCTTCTTCTGAATAACCAGCCAATAAGTTTAAATTATGCTTACCAAATGTTTTATCATATTTCAGCAAAGTCGTCAACATCGTTTGAACATC
>NZ_JBZQJF010000242.1:0-9823 GCF_059905295.1 Mangrovibacterium sp. | reverse complement strand
GGGGAACGAAAGGGGGAACGTTTAAGGCAATATAAATGTTAATTTTATCCTGAAGAATTTTGAAATGCAGAGCTAATGGGCTAAATATCAATATGAAAATCAATTTAATAAAATAATAGTTGAGTCCCGTCCTGGGCACAAAAAGCCGCGGTTTCCGCGGCTTTTGTCGTTAAATGGTGTTCCGTTCTCGAATAACATTACACCCGAAATATTCTGATCTAAGAGAAGAGTTTGAAAAGGGTTTAATCGTTGATCACAGCAGGAATATCTAAAAATCGAATTCAGCTTAATACCACTTTTCAACCATTTTTTTCATGAAAGCAAGGCTTCCTTTAGCCAGGTCTTCAGAATTGTACTTTGAAGGCCGCCACAAGGACGTTGGACCTACCAACTCTTTTATTTCGGATGAAAAGTTCTCCAACACCAGCGGGCCCTGATAATTGATTTCGCCGAGTGCTTTGAAAAAGTCATCCCAGTGTATGTTTCCTTCGCCGGTCATTCCCCGGTCACTTTCCGTGATATGGATATGCTTTAAGCGCTTCCCGCAACGAATAACCGGATCATAAAAGTTTGCTTCTTCAATATTCATGTGAAAGGTGTCAAGATGAACCCCGATATTTTGAGCTTGTGTTGCATCAATTAGGTCTAATACCTCACTCGCAGAAGTTAGTACGTAGCTTTCGTAACGATTAATTGGTTCGGGTGCGATTGTAATTTGACGCTCGGCTGCGTATGCTGCCAGTTCGGAAAATGTTTCTTTGACGATTTTGCGTTCGTTTTCGGAACAAGGTTTTCGGGTGAATGTTCCAATTGCTGAATGTAACACACCCCCGAGAAAATCCCCTTCCATTTCAGCGACAATATCGAGTGCTCCTTTAACTAATTGAAGCGTCCTTTCAGGGTGGGATGGCATGTGACAATTTTGTGGAATGTTTAAAGTTAGTCTGCAGTCTATTCCAGCTTCTTTCAACTGTTTTTTAACTGTTGGTGTATCAAAGTCAAGAGAGGCAGGAAGACTGATTTCGAGCATGTCAAATCCGTATTCCGAAGCTTTCCTGATGGAATAGGCTCCCCCTTCGGGAGACCATGACGGTATAAATGATAAGTAAGACGTTCCAAATTTGGGCATAATGTTAAGATTGATTGTTGTTAAAAATTAGAATAACCACATTTCTGTTTTAATACCGATATAAGTACCCCAACGCTGGTGATTAATAGTCAGGTAAGGGGAGTATTGATTGTCGCGGGCAAAATCGTTGTAACGCGCAGCCGTGAATACCAGGCGGATATGTGGTCGACACCATGGACTCCTTTTCCCCAAGGGAACAACGGTAGGAGCGAAGGAGAATTTCCACATAGAAGCAGTTGGATTATTTCCGTCTTTGCGTGTTGCATAATGGACTTCATTAATTAAGTGTAACCAGTCGGTTGCGTAATAAAGCGAGCGGAAGCCAACTACGAAATCCCTTTTCCGGTTATAAATCTGGTTGCCATCGAAGAATAGTGCTTTGTTTGTACTTTCGGCACCTCCCTTACTTTGGGTAAAGACACCGTACCCATTTATACTGATTCGTTTATGCAGGTTCAAAAGAAAGTGTTCAACTGCAGTAAATGAGTAAGCACCAGTATATTTACCCTTCTTATTTGGTGCGCCGTAAGTGGCCCAGGTCCAGGTGTTCCCATTGTCTCCGCCATTGGCAATTCCAGCACCATACCGCACTGCAAACTGATTAAATGATCCCGGTGTTGCCGTTTTAATAAGAGAGTTGAATTTTGCACCAACTACATAACCATTATCAGAGGGATAGGCATAATCGGCATTGAGCGAATTCGCTGCGACAGTATGATATTCCCCCAATAACTTCAAAGAGTTGCCATTTTGAAAGTGTAAAGTATGTTCTCCAACAAAAACCAGACGTTGGCGAATGGCCGGGTTTGTCGCTCCTTCTACAGTAACTTCATAATTGTATGGATAGACCCCTGCCGAATCTGAAGATGCCGGCATATAAATGGCGAATTCTGTATTCTTGTAGCTTACCCCGGCACCTTGAGCCGAATGGTCGTCGAAATAGAAGTAATCGCAAATGTGGATATCGTCGTATCGCCGGAAACGAACGCCTACCCAAGCAGACCAATCGCTCCCCATAATATTTCGGGCTTCAACGTATGTTTCGGGAAGTATAAAGGTTAAACCTTCCGGGGAGCGTGAGCTCACGTTTCCCATGAACTGACCGTTGGCCGAATACATTCCCAAACGAACCTGAAGCGTAACATCTGTTGCGTCTTTATTGTCCGTTTGCGGAGTAAAGTGGATCGCGGGTAGTAGATCCATGTAATCGTATTGTTCCATTCGGCCTGCCAATGAACCTTGTCCTGACAGGTTTAATGGTTTCCACTGGTTTCCTTCTCCGTTAGGAGATATGCCGATACCAATTCGTCCGGTTGTTCCCATTGAGAAGTTTGTGTTGGTGATCACAACTTGTGCTCCTGCTGAGAGACAAAAAGTGATCATTAATGCTATCAATTGAATTTTGCGTTTCATGATTAGTTTTCTTTTTGTCATAACCCAAAGCGGGGTCTTTTTTGGGTAAAATGAATGTTTATTAAAAAAATTGAATAGTTAGGAGTTTGTTTAAACGTTTAAACAAACGTGCCTGAAAATTTTAATCAAGTATTTGAGTTTCTGCTTTTTCCTTGTATCCTACCATTCCGTAATAAGCAATAATCAAAAAGCAGATCAGTGGAACTACAATTGAATTACCAATGCCAAAGTGAACAGAAACCAGTCCCATTACAGGAGTAAGCAAAGCACCGCCAATAATTGCCATAACTAAAACAGAGGAAGCCAGTTTGGTGTGTTCTCCAAGCCCCCGAATTCCTAATGAAAAAATTGTTGGATACATAATCGACATAAAGAAGCTTGTTGCAACCAAGGCCCAAAGCCCAATAGTTCCCGGAAATACGATCGCAATTGCAATCAGGATAACATTCAGTGCAGCATAAGCCCATAATAGCGTGTGACCTTTTATTTGTTTCAGAAGTGCTGTCCCAATAAATCGACCTGCAGTGAATACGACTAATGAAATCGTTAAGAAGTTTGCGGCATCTTTTTCTGATGTTCCTGGAATAGTTCCCTGGATGTAACGAATCAGGTAGCTCCAGATGCAAACTTGTGCACCAATGTAGAAGAATTGGGCAATTACCGCCATTCTGTAGTGTCGTTTGCTCAATAAATATTTCAAAGTTTTGCGGGTTGAAACAGAACCGTTTGATTCTTCATCACGAACAACAGGAAATTTGGTCATCAGGATAATTAATGCGGCAACAATAATCGTTAACCCGATAATCAGGTAAGGTGTTTGTACGGTGTGAGCTTCAGCAGTGTAATAATTTTGTACTGCAGCTTGGGACATATTCGCTAATTCTGCTTTAGTGTGTTCAACCCCGGTTAGAATGAAATGCTGGCCGATTAAGATTCCTGTTACGCAGCCAATTGGGTTAAAAGCCTGAGCAAGGTTTAAGCGGAAGGTCGCTGTTGATGGATCTCCTAAGGCTGTAACATAAGGATTGCCTGCTGTTTCAAGAAAGGTTAATCCGGATGCGATAATGAATAGTGCAAAAAGGAAAAATGCATAGGATTCAATTTCTGCTGCAGGGTAAAAAAGAAAGGCTCCGGTAGCAAAGAGGAATAGTCCTGTTACAATTCCGGTTTTATAACTAAACTTTTTCATTACCAGCGATGCAGGAATCGCAAAAAGGAAATAGCCCAGGTAAAAAGCAGATTGAACCAGACCGGATTGAAAATCGGTTAATTCAAAGGTCTTTTTAAATTGTTTAATCAGGATGTCATTAATACTACTACCCATTCCCCACATAAAGAACAGGCTTACAATAAGGATCAGCGGCAGTATGTAGTTGCTGGATTTTACTTTTGGAGCTGCAAACGATTTTGCGCTCAGATTAGCGATTGTCATAATTGATTTATTTAGTTTGATGAATGATGTTTAAACACAAGTGCTCAGGTTGGCAAATTGCTCCAATTGGGTGATTGAATATGGAGGGCAGGCTCCTTCATTGGAGGCAACAAACGCTCCAAGCGCAGTAGCATAGGACATACTCGTTTCGATGCTTGCATTTTGAATTTTTTTCGCAAGAAAAGCTGCCAGGAAAGAATCGCCACTTCCGACAGTATCTTTTACTTCAACTTTGAATGCCGGGAAAGTGTAAGAGTGCTTACCATCGTAGTAGCTGGCTCCCTGACTTCCTTTGGTGACGATTACCTCACCAACGTCAAATTTTTTCTGGATAAACTGAACTGCGCTTGCTTCGTCGGGCTTGCTTTCCTTGTACCATGAGATGATCAGATCAAGCTCGGAGTGGTTTAATTTCAGAAGATTACACTGTTGCAATAAGTACTCGATTACATCTTTTGAATAGAAAGGAGGGCGAAGGTTGATGTCGAATACTTTATAAGAAGCTTTCTCCAGCAATTGATAAAGTGTGTTGCGGGAAATTTCACATCGGGTAACCAGGGTTCCGAATACAAACGCATCAGCCTGGCTTACCACAGCATCATTATCGGATGATTGATGAATATAATCCCAAGCCACATCCTCGTGAATCACATAAGTCATTTCATGGTCTTCACCAGAGATTGCTTCAACAAAACCCGTGCGAAAATTATCATTAATCGGACAGTTTTCAGTCGGTATATCCCATTTTTGCAATTGATTTAAAAGGGACTTGCCTAGTTGGTCTGAACCGACGCTGCTGATCATCCTGCTGTCGATACCCAATTTTTTCAGGTGGTAGGCAACATTCATTGGTGCGCCACCAGGTTTCGTTGCATCTGGGAAAATATCCCATAAGACTTCACCGTAACAAACGATTGTGTTTAAGTTTGATTTTTTTGGTTCCATAACTCTTGTATTTAAGTGTAATTTGTTTAAACGTTTAAACAGCTAGTCAAAAAATATTAAGTAACTGTTGAGTTTTGTTTTACAAGCTCTGTTTTCAAAAAGATTGTTTTATTGGTTCCTTTTTCGGTAATTGATTCATTGACAAGTTTAACTGCTTCGGATCCTAATTTGCTGAGTGGCTGATTGACGTAGCTAATTGTTGTGTAAAACAGGTCAAATGCATCGGTTTTATCGAAAGCGATAACCGCCAGCTGATCCGGAATGGCAATCTTTTTGTTGTTCAGGTATTTTAATCCTGATATTGCTAATAAGTTTGATGTAAAGAAGATCGCTTCAATTTTATTAGCAAGGAAATGCTTGATTGCTTCTTCTACATCTTCCTGGATATGCCCTAAGCGAACCAGACCAATTTGTTCGTTTCCATTGCACAAATCTGAAGCCCCCCGTACACGCTCATTTAAATGAACCAGGGAGGTCTTATAGCTGATGATCCCGATTTTGCTAAACTTATTGTCCTGTAAATGCTTTACGGCCACTTTTGCTGCAGCATAATTATCAATAGCTACTGTATTGCAAGGAATATCCGGGAAATAACGGTCCAGTAAAACAAAGGGAATTTCTCTATTTTTCAGATCGGCAACAATTTCCTCCGAATTTTCAGGTAATGATAGGATTAAGCCGTCAACTTGCCGGTTCAGGAATAGGTCGATCAGACTTTTGGATTTCTCAACTTGCTCGTCTGAACTACCAATAATGATCGTGTAACCTAGTTTGTTGGCCTCGTTCTCAACTATTCGTGCAATCTGCGAAGAGAAGGGGTTTGCAATATCCGCCAGAAGTAACCCAAGTGTGTGCGTTCTGTTGGTTTTCAAACTTTTGGCAATCTGATTGGGGCGGTAATCCAGTTCTTTGGCGACAGCTTTAATGTGAGCAGCCACCTCCTTACTGATTCTACCTTCCATCTTTCCGTTCAAAACATACGAAACCAAAGCGGTAGAGACTCCAACTTTAGCGGCAATGTCTTTTAATGATACGGTCTTTTTCATACAAGTAGAATTTCTTGATTTTCGCCCATTTTTGGATGGTTGATAGCTCAAAGTTAAAGTTTAAACGTTTAAACAAATCAAAATCTGCTCTAAAACACATTGATTGCAAATAGGTTGAATAGAAATTCAAATTCAACTATTTGCAAATTTTACCGTCTTTAATAGCTTGAAAAATAGCAGTTTAGTTTTGTCTCTCAGAGACGCGTCAATTGGCTTTATTCTCAGTTATTTAGACTGAATATCGATAAGAAGTTTGAAAGTACACTGGAGTTTAGGTTTTAATTAATACGTTTAAAAACTTTAAATCCGGTTGAAATTTTCTGCAGTAGTTATTTAGACTTTGTTGTACTATTTATAACTGATTATTGAGTTTTTCAGGTTGTAGTTAAACACGAATTTTATTGACGCTTTTCAAGCACTACTTATCATCAACTTTAAATGAATTTAGCAGGTTGAACCAACGCTGCTTTGAAGTCTTTAATTAACAATTTAATTATCTTAGCAAACTGTGAATATTGGTTTATAGAACAATCAAAGGTAAACTTATGAAACATCCCCCCATGAATCGAGCGATCACGAAGTTTCTGTTGCATCTGCACCCGAAGAAAGTGGAACCGAAAGCGATTGTTTTTAACCGGACTTTCGGTTTAGGTGGAATTTCAGCTTTGCTTTTTGTAATCCTCTTTGTTACAGGGTTGTTGCTTCGATTTGCTTACGTTCCTTCCGGTGCCGGGGCTTACGATTCCATTGTCCGGCTGCAGGACCAGGTTATTTTTGGTCAGCTGCTGCGTAATTTCCACTATTGGAGTGGAATGCTGCTGGTTGTTGTTGCCTTTTTGCATTTAGTCCGGGTGTTTTATTCCCAGGCTATTTATTTTGAACGGCGAAAAAACTGGCTTTACGGTTTGCTGTTACTATTTTTTGTAGTTAGCTCCAACTTTACCGGTTACCTTTTGCCCTGGGATCAGCTTTCGTACTGGGCGGTTACCATCATGACCAACCTGCTGAGCTATATCCCTTTTGTCGGGAATTTCCTGGCTAACATGATTCGTGGAGGTGACACTGTTACCGAAGAAACCCTGTTGCGTTTTTATACCTTTCATACCGGCTTGTTGCCATTGTTGATGATCTTTTTTATGGTTATTCACTTTTGGTTGGTTCGCCGGGCAAAAGGAGTTGCTATTCCTACGTCGGAAAAAGCTGAGAAAGTTGATACATCTCCGAACCTGGTTTATAAGGAGATACTGACAGCCCTTATCGTTGTGCTGGTCGTGTTGTTGTTTTCCTTTTTTATCGATGCTCCTTTGCAGGATAAAGCCAAACCGCTGTTGAGTCCCAACCCCAGTAAGGCTCCCTGGTATTTTATGGGCTTCCAGGAGTTGCTGATGCACATGCACCCGGCCTTTGCATCCTTTTTGATTCCACTGCTTGTGATCGAGTTTTTCATTATCATACCCTTTCTGCCTTATCCGAAAGTTAATGAGGGAGTTTGGTTCTTTTCAGCAAAAGGTAAACGAATTACCGTCCTAACGGCCGTGTTTACAACCCTGCTTACCTTGCTGATGATTTTTGTCGATGATTTGTTGCTCGACTTTAACCATTGGTTTACCCGATTGCCGGTTCTCATTACCGAGGGCGTTTTCCCGGTTCTGCTGTATTTTGTTCCGGCCGGTGGATTTATCCTTTATTTGAAAAAGAAATTACAGGCTAACCGTATGGAGCTTGTCATAGCCTCGGTTACCCTGATTCTGGTTGCCTACCTGGTGATGATGCTCGTCGGAAGTTTGTTGAGAGGGCAGGGGATGCAACTGATATTTTAAGGTCGTTGGTGTAAAACTTCGGTTCCAATTAATCTGGAAATTCTGGAAAAATGAAAAGACGAAAATTTTTAAAAGGAATACTCTACAGCCTGGTCTCGTTGGAATTTGCCTATGTGTTTTTCCGACTTCTGAAGCTGGATAAAACAGGAGCGGATGAGGACAACTATTACGAAGCGGGTGATATCTCTTTTTTCGAGAAAGGTCGGGTTTACCCGTTCAGTGCAGCCCGTTTTTTCCTGTACCGCCTGGATGACGGGGGCTTTATTGCGGTATCATCCAAATGTACCCATTTAGGATGTATCATCCGGTTTAATAGCGCCCACGATCGTTTCGAATGTCCCTGTCACGCGTCGGCCTTTGAGAAAAGCGGAGAGGTGATTCTATCGCCGGCTACCCGGGCACTGGATTATTACCCGATTGCCTTTAAAGGCAACAAAGTGCTGGTAGATACCGGCAAGCCAATGAGGCGCAGTAAATTCGACCATTCACAAGTAATGTATGCGTAAGTATGGATATTAAAAGGTACAAAAAAATAATCCGCCTGTTGGGCTTTACGGTCCTGCTGCTCTTCCCGGTTTTGATGTTGGTAAAGCTGAGCTTTTGGAAACCCGGGGAAGAGCTTTCAACAGTTCAGCCGAAGTTTGTTGGTGGCCAGGTGTGTAAAGAGTGCCACATGAATGAGTATAACGATTGGAAAGGCTCAGATCATGACCGGGCTATGGATTATGCCAATGATTCAACCGTGTTGGGTGATTTCTCGAACCAGACACTCCAGGCACAGGGGCATACTTACCGCATGTTTCGCAAGGACGGGAAGTTCTTTATGACCAGTGATGGCGAAGACGGGCAAATGCACGACTTCGAAATTAAGTACGTATTTGGGTACAATCCCTTGCAGCAATATTTGGTAGAGTTCGACCGGGGCCGGCTACAAACTTTGCCGGTAACCTGGAATACGCTGGATAAGAATTGGTATCATATGGCCGATTCAACTTATAAAGACGAGATTGTAGATCACACCAACTGGTTACACTGGACGAACCAGGCACAGAACTGGAACGGCATGTGTGCTGAATGCCACTCAACCAACTTGGAAAAGGGCTATAACCCAGAAACGAATTCGTATCATACCAGCTGGTCGGAAATTGATGTGAGTTGTGAAGCGTGCCACGGTCCCGGCTCGAATCATGTTGAATGGGCTCAGCTACCGAAATACTCACAAGCTGAATTTAAAAATTTTGGACTGGAGGTTAAGACCAGTAACATCGATAATAAGCAGTATGTCGATCTTTGTGCCCGTTGTCATTCCCGCAAAAGTGCGCTGGGGGATATCGAATACAAAACGCAAAATATTTACGACCAGATGATACCTGCGTTGCCGGGTGAACCCACCTGGTATATCGATGGACAAATCAAGGACGAAGACTACGTGTATGCCTCCTTCCTGCAAAGTAAAATGTACCAGCGAGGCGTTCAATGCAACGATTGTCATAATGTGCACAGCGGCAAACGGTTATTCGATGGTAATAAGCTCTGTTTGCAGTGTCACCAGAAAGACATTTATGACACTTACAGCCACCATCATCACAAAAGTGCCGGAATGCCGGGCAAAGCAGTTGTTTCGGAGTCGGGCGTGGTTTTCGATGTTGGCTCGGGAACCGAATGTATCAACTGTCATATGCATGGGGGCTACTACATGGGGGTTGACTATCGGCGTGATCACAGTTTCCGGATTCCCCGGCCTGACCTTTCCATTCAAAACGGAACACCCAATGCCTGCAACCAATGTCATACGGATCAATCGAACCAGTGGTCGGACAACTACATTACCAAGTGGTTTGGCCAGCGAAGAAGATTTCATTATTCCGAGGCTTTTGCGGGAGCTAAGGCCGGTGATCCGAAAGCAGCAGGAGAATTAAAGGAGATTGCTGACAATGAGCTTTATCCACCCAATGTGCGGAGTTTAGCAGTACAGGAAATGGGAACTTACTTTGCGGATTCGCTGAGTGGCGTGATTGATAAATACCTGGGCAGTCCG